>JAFAKB010000001.1 GCA_019235885.1 Candidatus Eremiobacterota bacterium
GCGCTGCGCAGCTCGTAGCCGATGTCCTTCGGGACGATCGTCGCGTCGATCCCGATCTCTTTCACGCGCGCGCGCACGGCGTCGCGCAACACCATCCCGAGCGGGACGTCGGCGAGCCGCACGTGACCGTACGCGTCGCGCTGCGCGGTCGAGACCGCGGCCAGCTCCTTGGGGTCGATGCGCTCGGCGATTCCTTCGGCGACGACCGCGACGCCGTGGTCGTGGCCGGACAAGAGCCGCTTGACGATCGCGCCGACGATCGTGTCGACGACGTCGTCGAGCGCGATCCGCTCGCCTTTGAACTCCTCGGGGATGATCGCCAGCGTCGCGCCCGCGGCCTTGCAGATGCCGAGCGCGAGCGCGCCCGACTTGCGACCCATCGTGACAGCGAGGTACCAGCGCGAGGCCGTCCGCGCGTCCTCCATCAGGTTCTCGACGATCGCCGAGCCGACGCTGCGCGCGGTTTCGAAGCCGAACGTCGGCGCGTTGTCGGGGAGCGGCAGATCGTTGTCGATCGTCTTCGGGACCGTCGCGACGCCGATCCGGCCCTTCGTCTCGGCGGCGATGCGCGAGGCGCCGTAGGTCGTGTCGTCGCCGCCGATCGCAACCAGATACCGCACGCCGAGCAGCGTGAGCGAACGGATGCACTTGCGCAGCGCTTCCGGGTCGGCGGCGGGATTCGTGCGCGAGGTGCGCAGCATCGAGCCGCCGGTGAAGTGCATCCGCGAGACGTCTTCGATCTCGAGCTCCGTCACGTGCGAGGTGTCGCCGGCGACGAGATGCCGGTAGCCCTCGTAGACTCCGAGCACGCGCAGCCCGTGATTGCGCGCCTCGATCGTGGCCGACGCGATGACGCCGTTGATCCCCGGCGCCGGCCCGCCGCCGACCAGGATCGCCAGCGTTTCGTCCGTGCTGTTCATCACCGCGCTACACCGCCGCGGGGGTCGGTGCGGCCTCCATCCGCGCGCGCAGCTCGGCGTCGAGCGCGTCCAGGAACTGGTTCGTCGTCAGCCACGGCTGGTCGGGTCCGATCAAGATCGCCAAGTCCTTCGTCATCTTCCCGGACTCCACGGTGTCGACGCAGACGCGCTCGAGCGTCTCGGCGAAGCGCGTGACGTCCGGTGTGCCGTCGACCTTGCCGCGGTGCGCGAGCCCACGCGTCCAGGCGAAGATCGAAGCGATCGGGTTCGTCGAGGTCTCCTGGCCTTTTTGATGCTGACGGTAGTGGCGCGTCACGGTGCCGTGCGCCGCTTCCGCTTCGATCGTCTTGCCGTCGGGGGTCATCAGCACCGACGTCATCAACCCCAGCGAGCCGAACCCTTGGGCGACGGTGTCCGACTGCACGTCGCCGTCGTAGTTCTTGCAGGCCCATACGAACGCGCCCGACCACTTCAGCGCGGCCGCGACCATGTCGTCGATCAGCCGGTGCTCGTAGGTCAGCCCGCGGCGGTCGAACTCGGCCTTGAACTCCTCGTCGAACACCTGCTGGAAAAGATCCTTGAAACGGCCGTCGTAGGCCTTGAGGATGGTGTTCTTCGTCGAGAGGTAAACCGGGTAGTTGCGCATCAGCCCGTAGTTGAAGCTGGCGCGCGCGAAGCCGCGGATCGACTCGTCGAGGTTGTACATCGAGAGCGCGACGCCGCCGTGCTTGAACTCGAAGACGTCGCGCACGATCGGCGCGCCGCCGTCCGCCGGCGTGAACGACAAGGTGAGCTTCCCCGCGCCCGGGACGACGAAGTCCGTCGCGCGGTACTGGTCGCCGAAGGCGTGGCGGCCGATCACGATCGGCTGCGTCCAGGCCGGCACGAGCCGCGGCACGTTGCGGCAGATGATCGGCTCGCGGAAGATCGTCCCGTCGAGCTCGTTGCGGATCGTTCCGTTCGGCGAGCGGTACATCGCTTTGAGGTTGAACTCTTTGACGCGCGCCTCGTCGGGCGTGATCGTCGCACACTTCACGCCGACGCCGTACTGCTTGATCGCGCGGGCCGCGTCGAGCGTGACCTGGTCGTCGGTCGCGTCGCGGTGCTCGATTCCGAGGTCGTAGTACTTCAGGTCGACGTCGAGATACGGCAAGATAAGCTTGTCCTTGATGAACTGCCAGATGATGCGCGTCATCTCGTCGCCGTCGAGCTCGACGACCGGATTCTTGACCTTGATCTTGTTCAGCGGACTGCTCCTCGCACGGGCGTGACCGGGGAAGATTCGCCCTTCGTGTCACCCTGAGCCTGTCGAAGGGCGCGCGTTCATCCCGACCTTTGTAGCAGCCGGAGCCGGCGGAGCACGGGCCCGCACGCCGAACGCTCCGGCCGATGCGCGTCGTGAGCCTCTTGCCGTCGGCCACGGAGATCCTGTTCGGGATCGGCGCCGGCGACCAGGTGGTCGGCGTCACCCACGAGTGCGACTTTCCGGCCGAAGCGAAGAGCCGCCCGGCGCTCACCTCGTCGCTGCTGCCGCATGAGCTGGACGCCGCCGGGATCGACCGCCACGTGCGCGCGCGCGTTCACCAGGGTTCGTCGCTCTACGGCCTCGACGACGCAAAGCTCGCCGCGCTCGAGCCCGATCTGATCGTCACGCAAGAGCTGTGCGCGGTGTGCGCGGTCTCGTACGACATCGTCGACCGCGCCGCAAAGCGCCTGCGCGGCGACCCGCGGGTGGTCTCCCTTGAACCGTCGTCGCTCGAAGACGTGTTCGCGACGATCGGTTTTCTCGGCGAGCTCACCGGCGCGCACGACGGCGCGCGCGAGCTGATCGGTTCGTTGCGGGCGCGCGTCGGCGCGTTGCAAGCGCGCGTCGCGCTTCGACACGCTGAGGGCAGACTGCGCGAGCGCGAGCGCGTCCTCGTGTTGGAGTGGACCGAGCCGCCGATGAGCGCCGGTCACTGGACGCCCGAGCTCGTCGAGCTCGCCGGCGGCGAACCTCTGCTCGCGAACCCCGGCGCCAACAGCCGCGTGCTGAGCTGGGAGGAGATCGCCGCCGCCGATCCCGACGTCGTGATCGTCGCGCCGTGCGGGTTCGGCCTCGCGCGCACACACCACGAGATCGCCGCCCTTCCGCCCGCTGCGGCGCAAGCATTTCGGACGTTGCGCGCGGTCGGCACGGGACGTGCGTACGCGATGGACGGAAACGCGTTCGTCAACCGTCCCGGCCCGCGGCTCGTCGATACCGCCGAGCTGTTCGCCGCCGCTATCGAGGGGAACGTGCCGCCGCAGTCTGGTTCAAGCGCGCTAGCGTCCATACGCCGTTCGCGCGCCGAAAACGCGTGACCGACGCAACGAGAAAGCGCACGTGCAGAGCTTCGCGCGCGTCGTCGCCGAGCAACACGCTCAGCAGCGCGTGCAGCGGTCCGGCGTGCGTGGCGACGAGCGCGACGCCGTTTTCACCGGCCTCCTCGGCGACGCGCTCGACCGCACGGCGCACGCGCGCGCACAGTTCCGCGAACGACTCGCCGCCACCCGGCACATAGTCCTTCACCGACGTCGCGCCGGTCGCGCTCAGCTGCGGGTCCGCCGCGACGATCTGCCCCCACGTGAGCCCTTCCCACTCGCCGAACTGCATCTCGCGCCAGTCCGCATCAAGCCGCAGCGAGACCGCGCGCGAACCGAGCACGATGCGCGCCGTCTCCGCAGCGCGCGCCAAGTCGCTCGACGCGGCCGCGTCGATGCGCTCGTCCGCGAGCAGCGCGGCGAGCTCCGCCGCCTGCGCGCGGCCTTCGTCGTCCAGCGGAACGTCGGTATGCCCTTGAAACTTCTTGTCAGCGTTCCACGCCGTCCGGCCGTGCCGGACGCAGATCAGCTCCACGTCGTGCGCTATCAGCGTGAGAACGGCACGTATCCTCTCGCCAAGGAAGCCCGGACCCGCGCCGGAACTCTTCAGCGATGAAGGCGAACGGCCGCGTCCCGGTTCGGAAGATGTACAAGCTCTACATCAACGGGGCGTTCGCGCGCAGCGAGTCCGGGCGCAGCGACCAGATCGACGGCGAGAACGTCGCTCACGCCTCGCGCAAGGACGTGCGGGACGCGGTCGTGGCGGCGCGCGCGGCGCAGGAAAAGTGGGCCGGCCAGACGCCGGCGCTGCGCGGACTGGTCCTCTACCGGCTCGCCGAGATGATGGAGGCCCGCCAGGCGGAGCTGGCGGCGCAGCTCGTGACCGGCGGCACCGTCGACGCAAGCGAGGCCGAGCGCGAGGTCGCCGCGGCGGTCGACCGGACGGTCTGGTACGCGGGCTGGTGCGACAAGTACCTCTCGCTCGCCTCGACGCGCAATCCGGTCGGCGGGCCGCACTTCAACTTCTCCACCCCCGAGCCGACCGGGGTCGTCGCACTGCTGGCGCCCGACGAGCCGGCGCTGCTCGGCCTGGTCACCGCCGTGCTGCCGGTGCTGGTCAGCGGCAACGCCGTCGTCGTCGTCGCCGGCGAGCGCGATCCGCGCGCCGCGGTGGTCTTCGCCGAGTGCCTGGCGACGAGCGACCTGCCGGGCGGTGCCTGCAACGTTCTGACCGGGACGCGCGCGGAATTAGGCCCGGTCCTGGCCGGCCACATGGACGTCAACGCGCTCGGCGCCTTCGGCCTCGACGCTGCGACCGAGAAACGCCTGGCCGAGCTCGGCGCGGAGAACGTGAAACGCACGCGCTTCGAGGAATGCCCGCGGCGCAAAGCCTGGTTCGACGAGCGCTACGACGACCTCGAGCGCGTCCTCGCGTACACCGAGCTCAAGACGATCTGGCACCCGGCGCGCATCTAGCGAGGCGTTCGCGAATAGCTCCCGGCGTTCAAAGATAGAGGCCTGACCGATCGCCTGGTTGACCTCGGTGCCGGTAAATGCGCGACCATGCGCGCGATACGCGCGTCCGCCACGCCGTTGTCCTGCGCATAAGAAGAATAGGCCCGTGCATCCCCATTGGAAATGCAAGTCAACATTTCACGCGTCTCAACCGATTACTTTTCACAACGCTATGACCGCGCACCCGCTCGCCGCGAGCCGCGACGTCATCACATGGAGGACAGGTCTATGGTTTACGGAAACCCCCGGGCGGAAAAACACGCTTTTATGCGGCAGCGCCGCCTGCTCACTCTGGCTGCGCTCGTCGTTCTAGCTGGCGGCGTCTGGTCGCTCTTGCGTGGTTTCATCGATCCAAATGATGCAACACTGCTTCAGCCGCTTTTTCAGCGGATCGATGATGCGCTCACGTCCTTCACGTTCACCATTTGGCACGCGGCCCCGCCATTTGACTATCATCGCCCGCTGGTTCCGACCAACTGGTTCGCATACATCTGTTTCAGCCTGTTCATTGTCCTCATTTTCGCGCGCAACAAGGTGTGGTCCGCGATTGATGACCACAACGAGGCCGAAAGGGACGTGGCGAAGGAACGCCTCCGGGAGCGCTATCGCGGCAGATAATCTCCGTCTGCAGCCGGAGCGATGAGGGTGCCAGTCGATGTCCCAGGGACCTTGGTCGTTACGGACGGTGCGCGCAGAGATCGTCAATCGGAATGACCGTCCCGCCGAGCAGTAACGCGGCAAGGCCGAGGTTCGCGAGCACGAGTACCCTTTCCGGCGCAGAGGCCAGTAGCACCGGGAGGAACCTCCCGGTCTTCATTAGAGTACCGCATGAGCCGGCAGCGGCCGGGAGTATCCTCCCTATGAATTTAGCTGGGGTCGTGCTAGCGTGCTACTATTGCCCGCTCGGACATGAGGCAGGCGTCTAAGCGAGGACAACAGGTGGCGCTCCGCCCGCACAAATGCGGTCGGTCAGATCTACTGCAGCGTGAATCGCCGCCAGAATCCACGCTCGTGCAGCTGCGATTTTGGAAGGGTTCGAGAGCGCCACACGCTCGAAACCAGACGGTCGTACCAGGGGCGCGTGACGCCGCCGAGCGCCCTGCGAGCCCGCGCGAGCGCTCTCGCCTACACCCCGGGACGGCCGGCGGCGCGCTTTAGAAAGCGTGACGATGCTCTCGGGACACCGGCCAGGCGTCAAACGCGTCTGGGTGTCTTAGATTCCAAATGGTCCGGCCGGCGCGAGTCGAAGTCAACGCTCACGGAGAGGTGGTCGAGTGGCTTAAGGCACCTGCTTGGAAAGCAGGCGTACTCGCAAGGGTACCGTGGGTTCAAATCCCACCCTCTCCGAAGCTTCCTATCGGCCGGTCTTTGCCACTGCACGCGGCGAGCGTACATTCGGGATGAACGTAATGCTGGCGCCGTGACTTCTCGACCGGTATGATGGGCGGGATGACGACTACCACGCTGCGTCTTGCCGCGGCGCTCCTGGCATGCTCGGCGCTCGCCGCGTGCGGTGGCGCCGGGCAGACCCAATGCCCGGCGATTCCCGCCATTACCTCCGTGGCACCGCCGGCGCTGATTGCTCCGGCACGCGGGACCACCGGCGTCCCGACCGTGGGGACGAGCGTCGTGATCAGCTACGACCCGCCGAGCGGCGCGTTGCATCTCGTCGCGCAGGATACCGGTGCCATCGTGCTTGGCGGGCCGTTCACGCCGACGACCGGAAATGTGACGCCGATACCCGGCGCCGTTGCGTCGGCGCTGCCGGCGCTTGCGCCGCACACGACATACACCGTCTTCGTCGACGCCGTGTACCCAAGCGCAAGGTGTCCGGTCGGCCCGAGCGGTCCGGTCTCTTACAACATCGGAACGTTCACGACGCAGTAGCCGCGCTTCGCGCGCGCGTTGCGTTCAGCTAGCGCTGCAGCAGCGGGCGCACGCGCTCGAACGGTAAGTTGTAGTACGTCACGCCGCCTTTGCCGGTGACCGTGTGCGCGCTGAAGAGCGCATCGTCGATCGCGGCTTCGGTCGCTTCGACGGTCGCCTCGAACAGTGCGTCGATGCGGTCTTCCTCGCTCACGAGCGGTGGTCCGACGATACCGCCGGCGCGGGGGTAGCGATGCGTCGTCGAGAACGCGATGAACAGATCGCCGCTCGAGACGTGCGAGGTCGCGCCGGCGCGCGCGAGCCCCATTCCGGCACGCTTCGCGACGTCGCGCAAACGCGCGTGGTCGAGCGGCGCGTCGGTCGCGACGACGATGATGATGCTCCCATCCGCGGCGCGGCCGCGGTCCGGCGCGACAAAGCCTGACGAGCGCGGGTAGACCGGCAGCAACTCGCGCGCGAACGTGCGCCCCACCGGTACCCCGTCGATGCGCAGCTCGGCGCGCGACCCGGTGTTCGCGTTGACGAGCACGCCGACGGTGTAGCCGCCGAGCTGCGGCGGGAGCACGCGCGACGCCGAGCCGATCCCCGCCGCGAACGCGAACGCCCGCATCCCCGTTCCCGCGCCGACGTTGCCGCGCGGAAAGTCGCCCGGCTTCGCGGCGTTGAGCATCGTGACGACGTCTTCCGCGTGGACCGAGCGCGCCTGGATGTCGTTGATGCCTTGATCGTCGCATTCGGCGACGACCGGAAGCGGCACGTCTTCACGTACGCCGATTCCCGGATGCTTCGCGATCAGCCACGACACCACGCCGTCGTCGACCCGGCCGACGTTCAACGTGTTCGTCAGGACGATCGGAACCTCGAGAAAGCCGGCTTGGTCGACCCAGTGCGCGCCGCTCATCTCGCCGTTGCCGTTCAGCGCGTACGTCGCGGCGGCGACGCGGTCGTTCCACGTGTCGTCGTTCGCGATGATCCCGGTCGCGCCGGTGCGCACGTTCGTCCCTTCGACCTTCGTCACGTGCCCCACGCGCACGCCGGCGACGTCGGTGATCCCGTCCACCGCGCCGGACGGAAGCGTGCCAACCTTCACCGGCGAGCGCGCGTTCGCGGGCACCACGCAGCACGCCAGCATGACGATCAGCCCGAGAAGTCGTCGCATCGCCGGACGTTTGGCGAAGCGCGCCGGAGGTTCCGCTTTGCCGTACCGCCGGCGCAGGCTTACACGAACGCCGCCGACGATGCGCGCAGCGACTCGTATTCCGCGCGCAACGCGCGCAGGTACTCCGGATCGACGCGGCGGCCCGCGTGCGGCCCCCCGGCAACCGGCTCGGCGAAGAGCCGCTCGGGGAGCGTGTCGTCGTCGAGGCTCCAGCCGAGGCGCGCGTTGATCGCGCGCTTGCGCTCCCAGGTGCGCTGCGCGGCGGCGCGCAGGCCGTCGGCGTCGAGCGGCAGACCGCTCACCGCGCTCCACAGCGCCGCCGCCTCCGTCTCAAAATCGTCGAAGCAGTCGCGCACGAACTTGCACAGCACCAGGCTGTCCCAGGCAATCGCGCGGTCTTCGGCTGCGATCGCGTCGAGCGCGCGCGCGGCGTCGTCGCGTTCCGCCGACGGATCGCGCAGGTCGCGGTCGTACGTCGCGGCGCGGTTGTGGCATGCGCCGCGCGTGCACGTCGCCAGGCCGAGCGCGTACGTCGGCAGCGCGCGCGGCTCGTAGCCGGGCAGCTCCAGACCCTTGCAGTGCATCGCGAAGCGCTCCGCACCGCGGCCGATCCGCTGCGCGGCGGCACGCACGCCGTCCGCGAGCAGATCGCCCAAGCCGGCACGACGCTCGGCGATCGCGTCGATCGCAGGCAGCAAGACCGCTGCGTTGCCGAAGCGCAGCTCGGCGCCGAACGCGTCGCGCGGAACCAGGTCGTGCTGCGCGCACTCCATCGCGAAGGCGATCGCGGAGCCGGTCGAGATCGTGTCGAGGCCGAGCTCATCGCAGCGCGCGATCGCGTCGAGCACCGCGTCGAGGTCGTCGACGCCACAGTTCGGGCCGAACGCCCAGACCGACTCGTACTCGCTCGCCGCCGCGGCGCGGCGGTCGCGCTGCTTGCGCACGTACAGGTGCTCGCACTGCACCGGACAACCGGCGCAACCGGCGCGCAACTCCAGATACGTGCCGTTCGACTCGCGCGCGCGCTCGGGCGTGACGTTTTCCGCGCCCTCGAACTGCGCGGCGGTGAAGTTGCGCGTCGGCAGCTGACCCATCCGCTGCAGCACGCGCAGGTTCGCACCCGTCCCCAGCACGCGGTACTTCGCCGTCTTCGGGCCGAGCGCGCGCTCGCGCAACGTCGCCGAAAGCGCCGCGGTCGCGCGCGGATCGGCTATCGAAACCTCACCCTTCCCGCGCAGCGCCACCGCCTTGAGCCGCTTCGCGCCGAAGACCGCCCCGGTTCCGCCGCGGCCAGCTTGGCGCCCGTCGTTTTCGACCGAGGCAAACCGTACGCCGCGCTCGCCCGCGGCGCCGATCGCGCAGACGCGGAGCGAACGGTCACCGTAGGCAGCGCGCAAAGACTTCGCCGTCTCACGCGCCGACAAGCCCACCAGCGGCGAGGCGTCCTCGAAACGAATCTGGTCGCCGTCGATCGCAAGCGTCGTCCACTCTTCGGCGACGCCGGTGATCACGAGCGCCGCGAGGCCGCAGCGGCGGAGTACCGCAGAGAAGTGGCTCGACGAGAGGCCTTCGTTCAACAAGCCGGTGAGCGGCGAGATCGTCGCCAGCGCGTGCTTGTTCGCAGCGGGAACCGGCGTCGACGCGAACGGTCCGGCCGCGAAGACGATCGGGTTCTCCGCTCCGAGCGGATCGATCGGACCGTGCACGCGCTCGTCGATCAGCCGCACCGCGAGCCCGACGCCGCCGAGCGCGTCGGCGAACACCTCGTCGCCGAGCACGCCGCGGCGCCAGGTGCGCGTGGTGAGATCCACCTCGAGCAGCTCGCGCGGCCCGGCGTACGTTCCCGCGGCGGTGTGCGGACGCGGTTCCGTCCTCATCCGCCGCTCGCCAGAAACAGCACGCAGGGATCGTCCTCGCAGCGGATCGTCTCGCCCGCGCGCAGCGCGCGGCGTCCGTCGAGCAGCAGCAGGTTCGGCTCGACCAGCGCGTCCAGCGACGGCGCGATCACGTCCGGAACGAGCGCCGGAGCCGCTTCGGCGAGCGCGCGCAGGAAGTCGTTCAGCGCGACCGGATCGTCCAGCGGAAGCGTCACGTGCGCGACGCCGGCGAGCGCGCGCGCCATCCCGAACAGCTCGACCTTCACCGCGCCGCCGCCGCTTCCGGCACGACGACGCGCACCTCGCCGGCCTCGGCACAATCGTAGCCGCCGAGCGCCTTGATCTCGGCACGCAACGCCGGCTCGTGCAACAGCTCGATCACGCGCGCGATCCGCGGCTCCTCGAGCGCCGCCGCCGGCAGCGCGAGATCGTACGGCTCCCACGCAACGGAAACGAACTCCAACCCGAACGCGTGCGCAGCGGCGCGAATCGCGAGGCCGGTGTCGGCGCTGCCGTTCGCGACGAGCTGTCCGACGGCGAGGTGCGAGAACTCGATGCGCTCGTAGCCGGCGATCGCATCGGGCGCGAGCGCCGCGCGCGCGAGGAGCGCGTCGAGCAGAATCCGCGTCCCCGCGTCGGGCTGGCGGTTGACGTACCGCGCGTGCGTTCGCGCCACGTCGGCCAGCGAACGAATGCCGAGCGGGTTGCCGGGCGCGACCAGCAAACCTTGCTCGCGCCGTGCGAGCCGCACCAGCGCAACCGGCTCGCGCGGACCGTAGCGCCGCACCGCCGCGTCGTTGTACGTTCCCGTTTGCGGATCGAGCACGTGCGTGCCGGCCAGGTGCGCGGCGCGCTCGCGCAGGGCGACCAGCCCGGCGATGCTGCCGACGTGCGCGGAGACGAGGTCGATCTCGTCGGCCGCGAGGCGTCCGGCGAGCAGGTCGAGCGCGACGTCGTGGCTGCCCACCGCGAGCAGCGTGCGCTCGATCTGCGCGAGCGGCCGCAGCGCGCGCGCCGTCACGCGCGTTCCGGCGCGCGCGCCCTCGCTGAAGCGCGGGATCGTCAGCAGCACGTTGGCGCGCGAGAGCGAGGTGATCACGCCGGCGCCGCGCCGCAGCGGCGTCGCGACGAGCCGGCCGCCGACGCGCGCCGCGACCGCGCGCACGTACTCGTCCTCGCCGAGCGGCGAGTACAGCTTGCGCGCCAGCTCGACGTCGAGCTCGCGCGCTTCCGGCGAATCGCGCCGTCCGAGCCGTTCGAGCAGCGGCCGCAAGAACAGATCGGCGCAGATCGCGGCGCTCACCGGATAGCCGGGAATCCCGAGCAGCGGCACCGCTTTTTGCGACGCTGTCGCAGGACGCGCGACGGCGAGCACCAACGGATGCCCCGGCCGAATCGCGACGCCGTGCACCAGCACCTCGCCGAACCGCGCGAAGATGCGCGCCGTGTAGTCGTCGCGTCCGGCCGAGGAGCCGGCGTTCACCACCACGACGTCGCTCACTGCGAGCGCCGCGCGCACCGCGCCCGCAAGCGCTTCTTCTTCATCGCGCACGCGCAGCGCGAGCGCTACGTCGCCGCCGTAGGTGCGAACGCACGCGCGCAGCAGAACGGCGTTCGAGTCGAGGATCGCGCCGGGCGGCGGCGCCTCGGCCGTCACGTCGACCAGCTCGTCGCCGGTGGTGATCACCGCGACGCGCGGCTTCCGAACGACCTCGACGCTCGCGACGCCCGCCGCGGCGCAAGCGGCCAGATCGGCCGCGCCGAGCCGCCGCATCGCCGGCACGACGACCTCGCTCGCGACGACGTCTTCGCCGATCGCGCGCACGTGCTCGAACGGCGCGGCCGCCGCGCGAATCGCGACGTAGCCGTTCGCGCGCGGTTCGACCCGCTCGATCGGAATGACGGCGTCGAACCCGTCCGGCAGGGGATCGCCGGTGTCGACGACCGGCGCTTCGTGCGGCGCGAGCTCGAGCGGCGCGGTCTCGAGCGCGCCGGCCGTCCGCGCCGCTACGACCGCGATCCCATCCATCGCGCAGGCGTGATAGTGCGGCGAGGAGAGCCGGGCGATCACCGGCCGCGCGGTGACGCGGTCGAGCGCGTCGTCGAGCGCAAGCGTCTCCGTCGCTTCGTTGCAAACACCCGCCTGCAGCAGTGCCTCGTCGAACCGCTCGCGCGCGCGTTCTAGCGGGATATCGTGCAGGAAGACGGTCCGCTCGCTCACGGCAGGATCACGCGCACGCGCTCGCCCGCGGTGAGACCGCTGCGGTCGAGCGGGACCGCGATCAGCGCGTCGGCGCGGACCAGCGTGAAGATGAGATTCGACGAACCGAACACCGGCGTCGCGTGCAGCACGCCCTCGCCGTCGCGCGCCAGCGCGCACGCGACGAAGTCTTCGCGCCCCGGCCGCGACTGCACCGGAACGTCGAGCACCGCGCTCGTCTCGCGCGCGTCGAACCCTTCGTCATCGATGCGCTCGCCGCCGAGCAGCCGCACCAGCGGCGCGACGATCCGCCACGCGACGACGAGCGCGCTGGCGGGATTCCCCGGCAACCCGACGACCGGCGTTCCGTCGCAGACCGCGAGCACGGTCGGCTTCCCCGGCTTGATCGCGAGCCCGTGCACCAGCACGCCCGGCGCGCCGAGCCGCGCGACGACGTCCGCCGTCAGATCGCGAACCGAAACGGACGAGCCCGCCGACAGCACCACCGCGTCGGCGTCCGCGAGCGCCTCGCGCAGCGCGCCCTCGAGCGCCGCCGCGTCGTCCGGCGCGATCCCGCGCGGCACCGGCACGCCGCCGGCCTGGCTCACCACGGCCGCGATCGTGCCGGCGTTCACGTCGCGCACCTGCGCCGGCCCGGGGACCGCGCTCGCCGGAACCACCTCGTCGCCGGTCGAGAGGATCGCGATCCGCGGCCGCGCCACAACCCCGACCCGGGTGATCCCCAGCGCCGCCAGGCCGCCGACGTCGGCCGCCCGCAGCCGCCGCCCCACCGGCACCGCGACCGCTCCCGAGCGCACGTCCTCGCCGACGGTCAGCACGTTCTCGCCGCACGCCGCCGCGGCCAGCACCTCAACCTCAGCCTGTCCTGGGCTCGTCGAAGGATGCAGGTTCGGTCCTCGACCATCACGACGGCGTCGGCTCCCGGCGGCAGCATCGCGCCGGTGTGGATGCGAACCGCCTCGCGCGCGCCGACGGCGCAGTCCGGGACGACGCCGGTCGGCACGTCGCCCGCGACTCGTAGATAGGCCGGGGACTGTTCCGAGGCCCCGTGCGTGTCGGCGGCCCGCACGGCGTAGCCGTCCATCATCGCCCGGGCGAACGCCGGCAGCGTCTCCCTCGCCACGACGTCGGCGGCCAACACCCGCCCGAACGCCGCCTCGAGCGCGACGGTTTCCGAGCGCTCGATTGGGGAACAAGCGCGCCCGAGGACTGCAAACGCCTCGCCGGGGGGCAGGACGGTGAACAGCTCGCTCATACGAGGCTCGCCGGTCTAACCGAGCGAAACTTGGTTCCTTTCCCCTGGTCGCTGCCGAGGAGCACGACGATTCTCACGTTACCGAACACTTCGCAGTCCTTCGACGAACATCTGTCCAGCCTCGGCTTGGACGGCGTCGGGACGGTGTACCGCAACCAGAGCGTCGCGCAGCTCTACGAGCACGCCTTGGCGCGCGGCGAGGGCGTCCTCGGCGCCGACGGGCAGTTCGTCGTCGAGACCGGAAAGCACACCGGCCGCTCGCCGAACGACAAGTTCTTCGTCCGCGAGCCGGGCAGCGAGACGCACATCGACTGGTCGGTGAACAAGCCGCTCGACGCGGCGCGCTTCGACGCGCTCCTGGGCCGCGTCGGCGAGTACCTCGCCGGCAAGGACGTCTTCGCGCTCGACTGCCACGTCGGCGCCGACCCGCGCTACCGGCTTCCGGTCCGCGTCATCACCGAATACGCCTGGCAGTCGCTGTTCGCGCGCGAGCTGTTCATCGACGACGCCGACGACGCCGCTGAGACGTTCTCGCCCGAGTTCACCGTGATCGACGCCGCGCTCTTCGAAGCCGATCCCCCGCGCGACGGCACCAACTCGCCGACGTTCGTCGTCGTCAACTTTGCGCGCAAGATCATCTTGATCGGCGGAACGCGCTACGCCGGCGAGGTCAAGAAGTCGGTCTTCACGGTGATGAACTACCTGATGCCGCTGCGCGAAGTGCTCTCGATGCACTGCTCGGCGAACGTCGGCACGGACGGCGCGGTGGCGATCTTCTTCGGCCTTTCGGGGACCGGCAAGACGACGCTTTCCGCCGACGCGAACCGGCCGCTGATCGGCGACGACGAGCACGGCTGGTCGGCCGACGGCGTCTTCAACCTCGAAGGCGGCTGCTACGCGAAAGTCATCAAGCTCTCGCAGGCAGCCGAACCCGAGATCTGGGCGGCGACGCACCGCTTCGGCACGGTGCTGGAGAACGTCGCGATCGATCCGCAGACGCGCGCGCTCGACCTCGACTCGCAGGCGAAAACGGAGAACACGCGCGCCGCGTACCCGGTCGACTTCCTGCCGAACTTCGTGAAGAGCGGGATGGCGGGGCATCCGAAGACGATCATCATGCTCACCGCCGACGCGTTCGGCGTGCTGCCGCCGATCGCGAAGCTCAGCGCGGAGCAGGCGATGTACCACTTCCTCTCCGGCTACACCGCGAAGGTCGCCGGCACCGAGCGCGGGATCACCGAGCCGACCGCGACGTTCTCGGCCTGCTTCGGCGCGCCGTTCATGGTCCACCATCCGACCGTCTACGCGAAACTGCTCGGCGAGCGGATCGCCGCCCACGAGGCGAGCTGCTGGCTGGTCAACACCGGTTGGACCGGCGGGCCCTACGGCATCGGCAAGCGCATGAAGATCGGCTACACCCGCGCGATGGTGAACGCGGCGATCGGCGGCCGCCTCGCGAGCGCGCGGTACGAGACGGAGCCGTTCTTCGGCCTCGCGATCCCGACGGCGGTGCCCGACGTGCCGAGCGAGGTGCTGAACCCGCGCAACGCCTGGGACGACAAAGCCGCCTACGACGCCCAAGCGCGCAGGCTCGCCGGGCTGTTCGCGAACAACTTCAAAAAGTTCGAAGCGCACGCTTCACCGGAGTTGCGCAAGGTCGCCATCAAGGCATAGCGACCTATCCGTTCGGGGAGTTTTGCGCAGCATGCACGCGCGGTCCCTTTCGTGCGCCCGGTAGTTCTGCTAGGTATGCTCTCTCAGTCGGACAACGGCGGTGCATACCACTTCATCTCGCACGTCTTCGGAGGCGTCGTCTTTTTATGTACTTCAGAACGCTCGCGGGCGGCGCCGTTTGTGCAGCGCTCGCGCTGTCAATGGCAGCCTGCTCCGGCGGCGGTAACTCGGCGCTTCCCACGGCGTCGACCAACGCTCCCCCGACCGGAAATAACGGCGCGACGATCGCCAGCGTCGGCTCGAGCATCTTGCAGCCGGCGAGCACTTCTCACGTGCAGCTGGTCGGCAACGCGTCCGCGCCCGCGACCGTCGACGAAACCGACGCCGCCACGATCGCGGCATCGCTCGCGTCCGTCAACCAGAGCCAAGTCGCCGGAATGCAGGAAGAAGCGGCGCATACGCGCCCGACGAACTCCGCGGCGGGCCCGGTGACGCCGTCCGCGCACGGGCGCCGCGCGCAGGACGTCGCGATGAACTCGCCGCTCGACTTGCTGTACATCGGCGGTCCCGTGCTGGGCAGCGCCGTCTCGAACAACATCTACATCAACTGCACCGCGTCGTGCCGCGCGTCGTCCGGTCTGCAGCCGGGGCAGTTCTTGAGCGACCTCGGCAAAGACGAGTACACCGAGCTGCTCTACCAGTATCTGGCCAGCCCGGGCGTCGCGATCTCCACGCCGCTGACCGGCCGCTACACCAAAGGCCCCGGAGTCGACATCGCGTGGACGCCCGGACCGGCCAACGCGCAGCCCGGGTACACCAACCCGCTCGTCCGCTTCGGCGACATCGCCAACTGGCTCGTCGCGACGATCGGCGCGGTCAACGGTCTGAACGACGGTCAGAACCACGTCTACAACATCTTCCTCCCGCCGAACACCGATCGCTGCCTCAGCGCGTCGCGCTGCTACTCGCCGGACCAGCCCGCGACGAACACGTTCTGCGCGTATCACAGCTACGCGTTGCTGACGACCAATACCGGTGTGGTGCCGATCTACTACACGCTGATTCCGGACCAAGGCACCCCCAGCTGCACGCCGCCCGGCAATCTGCCGCTGCCGAACCAGGTGGGTTCGAACCAGCGGACCGACGCGACGGACTCGACGCTTTCCCATGAGCTGTTCGAGACGATCACCGATCCGCAGCTCGACGCCTGGTACAACCTGAACCTGAACAGCGAGATCGGCGACCTCTGCGCGTACTACGATAACTTCGTGACGATCAACCACCACAAGTACATGATCCAGTCGGAGTACTCCGACATCGGCCACATGTGCATCTCGGCGAACCTGACCAACGAAAACCTGGTGACGATCCCGGGCTCGAGCTCAGGCGGCCACTAGGCGCCGTCTCCGGCGCGCAGTCGACAAGCAGGGGCCGCGGGAAACCGCGGCCCCTGCGCGCGAATACCCCGGTCGATGAGGTCGACGCTCGCGCCCGGGCTCGCCGTCCGGAAGTCCGCGATTCACGGCCGCGGCTGCTTCGCGACGATCCCGTTCGCGCGGCGCAAAAAGATCGCCGAGTACACGGGCGAGCGGATCACCAACGCCGAGGCCGAGCGGCGCGGAACGCCGCGCCGCATCTTGCGGATCAGCGGGCTCGACGACCGCTGGAGCCTCGACGGAAGCCGGGGCGGGAACGGCACGCACTACATCAACCACTCGTGCCGCCCGAACGCGTTCATGCAGACGATCGGCGGCAAGTTGCTCGTGCTGGCGCTGCGCGACATCGAGCCGGGCGAGGAGATCACGGTCGACTACGTGGCGACGTACCACTCCGACAAGAAGCGCTGCACGTGCGGGGTGCCGGGCTGCCGTGGCACGATCAACAAACTGTAGCGCCTTCGGAGGTCTAACGCATGGCGAGGCGTCTCCCCGCGATCTTCTTCGGCCACGGCAACCCCATGAACGCGCTGGCTTCGAACGGCTGGACGCGCGCCTGGTCTGCGCTCGGCGCCGAGCTGCCGCGGCCGCGCGCGGTGCTCGCGATCTCGGCGCACTGGTATCTCCCCGGAACGCACGTCACCTCGATGCGCGCCCCGCGCACGATCCACGACTTCGGCGGCTTTCCGCGCGAGCTCTACGACGTGCGCTATCCCGCGCCGGGCGATCCCGCGCTCGCGACGCGCGTGCAACAACTGCTGGCGCCGGCGGGCGTGCAGGGCGACGAGCACTGGGGGCTCGACCACGGCACGTGGTCGGTGCTGGTGCACATCTATCCGAACGCGGACGTGCCGGTGGTGCAGCTGAGCATCGACGAGACGCAGCCGCCCGGTTTTCACTACGAGCTGGGCCGGCGGCTCGCGCCGCTGCGCGACGAAGACGTCTTGATCGTGGGGAGCGGCAACCTCGTGCACAACCTGCACGCGTACGCGTGGGGACGGCATCCGCCGCGGCAGTTCGACTGGGCCGTGCGCTTCGAAGCGCAGGCCCGCGTGCTGCTCGACCGCGGCGAGCACGCACCGTTGATCGACTACGAAAGTTTGGGGAACGACGCGCTGCTCTCGGTCCCGACGCCCGAGCACTATCTGCCGCTGCTCTATGTCATCGCGACGCAGCGCGACGGCGAACCGGTGAGCTATCCGGTCGACGGCGGCGACGGCGGCTCGATCTCGATGCTCAGCGTGCGCGTCGGCTAGTCCTTGGTACGCCGCCGTACACAAAATACCGCACCCGCCGCGCTAATCTGCAGCCCGTTAAGCTGGCTTGAGCAAGGAGGGGACGATGCGCTCCAGAACCACATGAAATGGCTGGAGCTTCGCGTCCGCTTTCCTTCAACGTCTGCCTCGTTGCGCTGGCGTTCGCCGCGCTGGGCCTGGCGGGATGTCATGCGGACTTCACCGAGCGGCTCGATTTTCGCGCCGACGGGAGCGGGACGATGACGGTGCGCGAAGTGATGGACGAGCAGTTCGCCCAGATCGCGCGCTCGCAGTCGCAAGATCCGTTCGGCATCGAAAAAGCGAAGAGCGAAGGCTGGGACGTCGAGCAGACGCTCGATGACAACGGAAACCACATCCTCACGATGCGCCGCGCGTTCGCCAGCGGCGGCGCGAACGGTGCGTTCCATGCCACGGGGCTCGGGCAGAAAACCGGACTGCGCAACATAGACGTCCTGCAGAGCGGCAACCCGTTCAGTACGACGGTTCGCTTGCACACGACGATCCCGCGCCTGCTGCCGAAGAGCCGCTCCGCAAATCCTTGGACGGCCGCGGGGGAAAGCATGGCCGCATCGATCGTGGGCATCCACCTCGTGATCTCGGCCCCGGGACGGATCGACGACACGAACGGCGAGCGCGCCAGCGACGGCTCGGTGCATTGGAACCTCTCCTTGACGGAGCCGACGACGATCGCGATGACCGTGACGTATCTCAACGTCGCGAACATCGTCATGTCGGCGGTTCTCGTGCTGCTGCTTGCCGCCGCAGCAGCCGTCGCCGTTCGCGCGCAGCGCCGCCGGCCGTCGACCGGCTATTTGGGATCGCCATGACGAACGGGCCGGCAAACGGCACCGAGCGCGCGAGGGGCCGCCTCATCGGCGAAAGCGGAAACTTCACCGGCCGCACCTTTCCGCTCGACAAAGAGCGCATCGTCGCCGGTCGCGATCCGGCGGCCTGCGACGTCGTCTTGCCGCAGCCGTTCATCTCGAAGACCCACGCGGCGTTCGAATCCGACGAGTCGGGACGCACGACGGTGCTCGACCTCGGCTCCAAGTTCGGCACCTTCGTCAACGGCGAGCGCGTTACCGAGCGCGTCCTCTTGGGCGGCGATCGCATCGGACTGGGACCGGACGGGCTGGTCGCGTTCCGCTACGCCGCGGGCCAAACTGCCGGAACGCCGAGCGCGGACACCTCCGCGGCGGATATCACGACGCTCGTCGACCGTGCCGAGGTGGAGGGCACGCGCACGCTGCACGTGGAGCGCAGCCGCGAGCTGAGGATCGGCCGCGCGCCCGACAACGACATCGTCCTCAACGCGGCGAGCGTTTCCCGGCATCACGCGAAGCTCGCGCTCGACGGAAGCTCCGGCGCGACCCTGCTCGACGTCGGAAGCACGAACGGAACCTACGTGAACGGCGAGCTGTTGCGTGAGCCGCGCCGTATCGAGCCCGACGACCTGGTCTTCGTCGGCGGCTTTCTCTTCAAGGTCGACGGCCAGACGATCCGCCAGATCGATCTGAGCGAAAGCCGCATCTGCGCGATCGGCCTGTCGAAGCAGATCAAGGGCGAGCCGGTGATCGACGACATCTCGCTCGCCGTCCTTCCGGGCGAGTTCGTCGGCTTGATGGGCCCGTCGGGGTGCGGCAAGTCGACCCTGATGGATGCGCTCGACGGACTGCAGCCCGCGCCCGTCGGTTCGGTGTTCCTCGGCGACTTGGACCTGTACCGCAACTTCAACTCGGTGCGCCGCTCGATCGGTCACGTGCCGCAGCACGACATCTTGCACGACGACCTCAGCGTCGGGCGCACGCTGCTGTACGCGGCGCGATTGCGGCTTCCCGAGACCGCGACGCCGACGGCCAAGCGCGTCGCCGTCGCCAAGGTGCTGGAGCTCGTCAACTTGCAGCACAAGGTCTCGACGGCGTTCAAAAACCTTTCCGGCGGCGAGCAGAAGCGGCTCAGCATCGCGATCGAGCTGCTTACCGAGCCGAACTTTTTGTTCTTGGACGAGCCGACCTCACCGCTCGACCCCGAGACGACCGAAGACCTGATGGCACGCTTCCGCAAGCTCGCGGACATGGGCCGGACCGTCGTGATGATCACGCACAAGTTCGAGATGTTCAGCTCGATGGACAGCGTGGGCTTTCTGGCCAAAGGCGGGCGCCTGGCGTTCTTCGGCCCGCCGCGCGCGGCCCTCCAGTACTTCGGCTGCACCGAGCCGGCGGACATCTTCCGCCGGATGCACCACGAGCCGCCGGAGAAGCTCGCGAAGCGGTACCAGACCTCGCCGCAGTACCAGACCTACGTGCAGCGGCGCGTCCGCCAGTCCGCGCTGATGCATGCGCCGCAGAACCGCACGGCGGCAGCGGCCGCGCCGGCGAAGTCGTCGCTGTTCGCGCAGCTGAAGATCTGGTGGACGCTCACCCAGCGCTTCGCCGAGATCAAGCTGAAGGACCGCCGCAACACGCTGCTGCTGCTCCTGCAGTCACCGCTCGTCGCCTTCATCCTGGTCAAGATCTCCGGGACGGTCGCCGCGGACGGCAAGACCGTCGCCAAGACGATGTTCATCTCGGCCGTGATCGCCGTCTGGTTCGGCGCCAACAACGCGATCCGCGAGATCGTCGCCGAGCTGCCGATCTACAAGCGGGAACGCCGTTTCAGCCTTCCGATCGGACCCTACGTCCTCTCGAAGTTCGCCGTGCTGAGCACGATCGGCGCGGTCCAGTCGTTCTTGTTCGTCTTCATCGTGACCAAGTTCGGATTGCTCGAGGCTGGCGATTTTTCGATCCTGTGGACGATCTTGTTCGTGACGACGCTCGGAGGGATCAGCATGGGGCTGTTCTTCTCCGCCGTCGTGAACTCGACCGAGAAGGCGGTGAGCATTCTGCCGCTCATCCTCATCCCGCAGCTGCTGCTCAGCGGTTTCTTGACGCCGATCGGCAACGTCTACGTCAACCTCAAGGCCGACAAGCCCGCCTCGGCCGCCGCCTACGACCGGTACGTCGAGCGCGGGAAGCCGCCGGACATGGAACCGATCGAGAAGCGCGACGGGCTCGGCGCGGGCCAACTCCTCACCACCGTGGTGCTGGCGCGCTGGTCGCTCGACGCGCTGCTGAGCGTCGCGAGCCTCGACAACGAGGCGACGCGCGACCGTGTCGCCGAGGGTGTCTCCGTCCCGGCGTACGCCTCCGTGCTGAACGGTGAGAGCGCGTCGGCGATCGAGCGCGCATACAAGCTGGGCACGGTCGAGGACCTGGCGATCATTGCGGCTTTCAGCCTGGCTCTTCTTCCGCTGACGATGTGGTCGCTCAAGCGCCACGACGTCTTGTGAGCGCACGCGGGCAGACGGCATGATCGGCGATCCGCTGCTGGGACGGGTGATCGGTGAGAAGTACCGGATCGACGCGGAGATCGGCGCCGGCGGAATGGCGACGATCTACCGCGCGACCCGGTTGCATATCGGCGACGCGGTCGCGATCAAGGTTCTTCATTCGGAGCTGCTGCGCGACCCGCAGTTCGCCGAGCGCTTCAAGCGCGAGGCCCAAGCCGCCGCGCGCCTCAAGCACCCGAACGTCGTCTCGATCTACGACTTCGGCGTCTCGGACGACGGTGTGATCTACCTCGTGATGGAGCTGGTCGAAGGCCCGAACCTGCGCACGATCATCAAGGACACCGGTCCGATGCCGGTGGCGCTGGCAGCCGAGATCATCCGCCAAGTCTGCGCTGCTCTCAGCGAGGCAGAGCGCCAGCACGTGGTGCACCGCGACATCAAACCGAGCAACATCGCGGTCGAAAGCACGCCGGACGGTCCGCGGGTGAAAGTGCTCGACTTCGGAATCGCGAGCCTGCGCAGTGGCGGCGCGGCGACGTTCTTCACCCAGACCGGCACCGCGCTCGGAACGCCCGCGTACATGTCGCCCGAGCAGTGTTTGGGTGAAGAGCTGGACGGGCGTTCCGACGTCTACAGCGTGGGCGTCGTCCTCTTCGAGATGCTGTGCGGCGTCGCGCCGTTCAACTCGCCGACGCCGACCGCGGTCGTCATGCAGCACGTGCAGCAGGCGCCGCCGCCGCTGCGCATTCTGAACGCGAGCGTCTCGCCGGCAGTCGAAGCAGTCGTGCTGCGCAGCCTGGTGAAAAGGCGCGAGGACCGTTATCAAACCGCGCGCGATTTGGCCGACGCGCTGACCACCGCCGCGACCGGGCCGCGGATCTCGCTCGGCCCCGACACGCTTGCAACGCCCGCATATGCGGTGCGGCGACTCGATGCGACGATGGTGCAGCCGGCGCTCGCCCCCGCCGTGCCCGTCGGAAGGAGCGGCGGGCGCGCATCCGGCGTGCTGATCGGGCTCGCGGTCGCCGCGGTTCTCGGGCTCGTCGGCTTCGGCGCCCAGCGCGCGTTCTTCACGCATCCTGCGACGAAGACTGCGGCGCATACGCCAGCGCGCCATCGGCCGCAACCCGCCCGCGCGGCGATCGCTCGTGCACCCGCGCTTCGGCCGCCGACCGCCGCGCGCTCGTCGGACCGCTATGTCGTGATCGCCTGCGGCGCGATCGTCGACCTGCGGACCGGGCTCCACTGGCTCGTCGGTCCCGACACGGACTTTTCGTGGTACGCGGCGCGCGCGTGGGCAGGTTCGGTCTCCGATTGCGGCACGCGGTGGTCGCTGCCCTCGATTCGACAGCTTGCCGCGCTCTATGATCCTGCGATGTCGGCCGGGATCGGCTACGCCGAGAACGGCGTGCACTATCCGGCGCACATCGATCCGATCTTCAGCGCGATCGGACACGGGTCGTGGATCTGGTCCGGCGAGCCGGGCGCGTACGACAACCGCGCGCGTTCGTTCAACTTCAACCAAGGGCTCGCGATCGAAGACCAGCCGATGCGCGCGGTCGGGATCCGGGTCATGGTCGTGCGCAACCCGCGCGCCGCACCTGCGGCGAATCCCCTGCCGTACCGGCCGCCGGCGTACGCGCGCGCCGGCTCGCCCGCCGAAACCGTGCGGCAGTACTATGCGCGCTTGAACGCGCACGATTTCCCCGGCGCGTACGCGCTGCTCAGCCCGGACTTTCAAGCGCACTTCCCCTTCTACCGCTGGCGCGCCGGTTATGCAACGACGCTCGCGTCGACCGCCGAGGTCCCCGAATCGACCGATCCGGCGCATGTGCCGTTCCGGCTCGTCGCGCGCGATGAGAAGAACGGTGAGATCGTGACGACCGTCTACGACGGCGCGTGGGCGCTCATCCCGGACGGCCGCGGCGGCTGGCTGCTCGACGAGGGCCGTATGGGCCTGGTGAGCGACCATTAGCCCGCGCATCACGCCGCTCGGCGCCCTCGCGGCGGCGATCGGCGTCTCGGCCTGCGCGGCGAGCATCTCCGCCGGAAGCGCGGTTCCTGCAGTGTCGGCCGTCGCACCGGCGCCGCCACCCGTTGCCGCAGAGTCCTTCGCGCCGTCGGTCGTTCCGCGGCCCAAGGAGCTCTCGCCGCGCGAGGGCACCTACGAATGGCCGGCGACGATGAGGGTCGTCGCCGCCGGGCGCGAAGCGAAAGCCGGCGCCGGAGCGCTGGAGCGTTTCGCGCGCGGCGCAGGCATCGCGGTGACGGAGACGGCCGAGCGGGGGCATGCGGACGTCGTCCTCGAGACCGCGCGCTCGTCCGACACGGCACTCGGTTCTGAAGGTTACATTCTCAAGGTGCGCGCGAACGGCATCTCGCTCGCTGCGAACGGCGCAGCGGGATTCAACCACGCCGCGCAAACGCTCGCGCAGCTCACGGCGCGCGCGCCGTCGGGACGGCTCCAAACCCACGCCCTCGAGGTTCGCGACTGGCCGGCGTTCGGCTGGCGTGGTATTCACCTCGACGTCAGCCGGCACTACTTCCCGCTCGAGACGCTCAAGCGATACGTTGATCTCGCGGAGCGCTACAAGCTGAACGTCTTCCACATGCACCTGACCGACGACGAGGGCTGGCGGATCGAGATCAAGCGCCGACCGCTGCTGACCGAGGTCGGCTCGTGCACCCCGGACCGCCGCAGCTGCGCGTACTACACGCAAACGCAAATTCGCGAGCTCGTCGCGTACGCGCGCGAGCGGAACGTCGAGATCGTTCCCGAGATCGACGTTCCCGGCCACTCCGGCGCCGCGACCCGTTCGTATCCCGACCTCGCCTGCGAGGGCGGTGGGGACCCGAGCGTGCTGTGCCCGACGGAGCAAACGTTCGCCTTTCTCGACGACGTCCTGACCGAAGTCGTTCAGCTCTTTCCCGGACCGTACGTCCACGTCGGCGGCGACGAGGTGTCGCGCCGAAGCTGGCGCTCCAGCGCCGAGGTAGCGCGCCTGATGCGGCGCAACAAGTGGGCGAGCTACGACGCGCTGCAGGCGTATTTCACGCAGCGACTCGCAGGATCGCTCGCGCGGCAGCAGCGCCGCGCCGTCGTCTGGGACGACGCCTTGAGCGGAACGGTGCCGCCGAACACCGTGATCATGGCCTGGCGCGGCGAACCGGCGGCTCGGCTCGGCTTGGCGCGTGGGTTCGACGTCGTCGCCGTTCCGGACGGACCGCTGTATTTCGACGGCTACCAAGGCGATCCGGAACAGGAGCCGTCCGCAATGCGGTTTCGCGCCACGCTGGAGCAGGTGTATCGGTACCGGCCGGTTGCGAGGAGCCCCGCCGGCGGACACGGCATCGTCGGCATGCAGGCCAACGTCTGGACCGAGCAGATCGCCACGCCCGATCATCTGTTCTACATGCTGCTGCCGCGCGAGCTCGCCCTGGCAGAGACCGCCTGGGCCGGTTCCGACGCGGCTGAATGGCTCGGCTTTCAGCGCCGTTTGCCCGCGCAATTGCAGTGGCTCTCGGCGAACGGCTACCGTTTTCGCATTCCGGACGTCGCGTTCACGTTCTCCGGCGGCGCCGTGCGGTTCGCGCCGCAGGGCACCAGCGTTCAGTCCGCGCGCGCGTACACCAGCGCGAGCTCGCTTCGGCTCGCACTCGATGCGCCGGTGGCCGGCGAGATCCGGTTCACGACCGACGGAACGCTCCCGACCGCGCGCGCGCAAAAATACGCGGCGCCGGTCGCGCTTCGCCTTGCTCCGGGCGAAGCGGTCGTGGTGCAGGCTGCGGCCTTCGTCGACGGCCGGCGGGGACCGATCGGCCGCTGCACCGTGCGCCGAACCGCGACGCTTCCGCCGCCGAACCAGACGTATTCGTCGTGGACGGCGCTCATCTCCGACCAGCGCCCCGGAATCTACGTTCCGCCCCGTTTTCCCTAGAGGGTACGCTCCATGATTCAGCCGCCTCTTCTCGGACAGGTCATCGACGGCAAGTACCGGATCGATGCGGAGATCGGCGCCGGCGGGATGGCGACGATCTACCGCGCGACCCGCCTGCAGATCGGCGACGCCGTCGCGATCAAGGTGCTCCATACCGAGCTGTTGCGCGAGCCGCAATTCGCCGAGCGCTTCAAGCGCGAAGCGCAGGCCGCGGCCCGGCTCAAGCATCCGAACGTCGTCGCGATCTACGACTTCGGCGTCTCGGCGGAAGGCGTGATCTATCTCGTCATGGAGCTGGTCGAAGGGCCGAACCTGCGCACGATCATCAAGGACACGGGGCCGATGCCCGCCGCGTTGGCCGCGGAGATCGTCCGCCAGGCGTGCGCCGCGTTGAGCGAAGCGCATCGGCAAGGTCTCGTGCACCGCGACGTCAAGCCGGCGAACATCGCGGTGGAGACGACGCCCGACGGACCGCGGGTCAAGGTGCTGGACTTCGGCATCGCGAGCTTGCGCACCGGCGGAACGTTCGCGAGCCTCACGCAGACCGGCGCCGTCATGGGGACGCCGGCGTACATGTCGCCCGAACAGTGCCTGGGCGAAGAGCTCGACGGGCGTTCCGACGTCTACAGCCTCGGCGTCGTGCTGTTCGAGATGCTGTGCGGCGTCGTGCCGTTCAACTCGCCGACGGCGACGGCCGTGGTGATGCAGCACGTGCAGCAGGCGCCGCCGCCGCTGCGCGTCCTGAACGCCAGCATCTCGCCGGCCGTCGAAGCCGTCGTCCTGCGCGCGCTGGCGAAGCGGCCGGAAGAACGCTTTCAAACCGCACGGGAGCTGGCCGACGCGCTCAGCGCGGCGGTGAGCGGGCCGCGGCTTTCGCTCGGCGCGGAGACCGTGGCAGCGCCCAGCTTTTCGGCACTGCGGCTCGATGCCACGACGGTGCAGCCGGCATTGCACGCGCCGACGCCGCCCATGCCGGCGCAACGGGCTCGCCCGCGCAGTTCGATCCCCGCCGGCGTTGTGATCGGCGTGCTCTTGGCCGTGTCGGTCGGTGCGGGATGGTTCGGCGTGCAGCGCTGGGTGACGAAGCCGGGCGCGGTGAGCGCGCGCGCGACGCAGTCGCCGCCGACCGCGACCGCCCAATCCCGCGCCGTGGCGCGCAACCCGCTTGCCGGCGTGCGCGAGAACCCAGTCAACCTGGTGAAGCAGTACTACCGCCTCTGGAACGAACGCCAGTACGCGACGATGTACGCGATGCTCTCCTCCCGGATGCAGCGCAAGAACCCGTACGACCAGTACGTGAAGTATCATTCGCTCGTCATGCGCATCGACGTCGACGCGGCGCCGGGTTCGGCACCCGAGATCGTGGACGTGAGCATCGTCTCGCGCGACCGCGAGCGGAACGGCGCGATCACCGAGAACTACAACGCGGGACAATGGCTCGTGGCGGTCGAGAACGGGCAGCTCAAGCTGGACGATCAGACGGCGCACGGGACGCGGCCTTCGGTCGTGGTCGCCGCAGCACCGATTCCGGTGTACCCGACCGCCGCGCCGGTGTACGCGACGCCGGCAGCGGTCTACGCCACACCAGCCTATGCTGCGGCCCAGCAAGCCGAGGCGCCGGTGGACGCGGTGAGCTTCGTCCGCCAGTACTATCGCCTGTGGAACATGCGCGCGTACGACACGATGTACGGCATGCTTTCGCCGAACATGCAGCGGACGCATCCGTACGCCGACTACGTCAAGTACCACGCGATGGTCGTCCACATCGATGCCGACGTAACTCCGACCGGCTCACCGCTCGCCGTGAACGTACGAATCGTTTCGCAAGACCGCGAAAAAGACGGGTCGATCACTCAGTCCGTCAACGAAGGCCAATGGTTCCTCACGTACGATAGCGGGCTCAAGCTGAACGAGCAAAAGGTGCACGAGGTCAGCAGCACCGCGCACCGCCCGCTGCCCGAAACTGCCTCAGTCATTCCGGCTCGCTCCGGCAGGTTCAACAACTCACTGCCCGCCGGATTCGCGTCGTTCCCGAGCGCGCCGGGGATTTTCGACCGCGGCGTCGGCTGCGTGTCGGGAACGCAGCGCGTCGTGTTCTACAACGACTACACCGTGGCGGTGCACTTCGACGCGGCGCTGCAGCACATCGACTCTGAATCCGAGATAAGCTTTGCGGCGGCGACGAAACTCGGGCGGCTGCACCTCTTGCCGGGCCAATCGGTTACGGTGAGCGGGGACGTTCCGATCTGCAAGAGCCAGCTTCGCACGTGGGCGTACAACGTGCGATTCGGCGAAGACACGTAGCGCAAGGCGCGCGGCCTCATCTCACGGCGGGCTCCTCGACGGTCAGCGTGCCGGCGTCGCCGTCAAAGCTTACGTTCATCCCGAGCGGCAGCGTCCACTGCTCTTCGACGTGACCGGCCGGCAGGCGCGTGATCATCGGTTTCTTCAGCGCGACGAGCCGGTCGCGCAACGTCTCGTCGATCGTCCAGGAGGGCTGATCGTCGTCTGCTCTCGGAACACAATCGCGAAAGCTCCCGAGCGCGATTCCGGCGACCGACCCGAGGTCACCGCTGAGCGTCAATTGCGTCAGCATGCGATCGATGCGATAGGGAGCTTCTCTGACGTCCTCCAGCATGAGGATGTTCCCGGCGCAGGGCACCGCGTAGGGCGTGCCGACGAGCGCCGCCACGATCGAGAGGTTGCCGCCGACCAGCGGCGCGCGCGCCTTGCCGCGCGAGAGCGTTCCGATCGCCGGGACGCGCAACGCTCCCAGCGCGTCCTTCGACATCAGGGCGTTGCGGATCCCGGCGACCGTGCGGTCCGGAACGGCGTGGCCGGCGACCGGACCGTGAAACGTGATCAGCCCCGTTCGCAACGTGATCGCGTTGAGCAGCGCCGTCAAGTCCGAGAAGCCGAGGACGATCTTCGGATCGCGCTTCAGCGCTCCGTAGTCGATGCGGTCGAGAATCCGCATGGTGCCGTAGCCGCCGCGGAGCGAGAAGATGGCGCGAACGGTGGGATCGCGGGCGAACCGGTTAAAGTCGTCGGCGCGGGTGGCGTCGCTGCCGGCGAGGTAGCCGTCGTGGTCGTGAAGATGGTCGCCGAGAACGAGCCGGACGCCGAGCGCCGCCGCTTGCCGCTTCGCAACATCGAGATCCGCGGCGTGACGAAGCGGTCCGGCAAGCGCGACGAGACCGACCTTGTCACCCTTCATCAGGCGCGGCGGCTTGACGGCGGTGCCGGGCAGCTTCGCAGGCGCCGGAGCCGGTGCGGCGCCCGTCGCGCCGAACGTCGCGCCGGCGCAGCCCGCGAGAGGAGCCGTGAACGCGCGCCGCTTCATGCGTGAAAAATTCCGCGCGGCGATGAATCGACCTGCCGCCCGGAAGGGCCAGGTAACGGAGCAAGGCTTCCCCGGTCGCGAACAGAAGCCGTCAGCGCAGCAATGGAAAACGATCCTCTTCTCGGGCGGGTGATCGACGGCAAGTACCGGATCGATGCGGAGATCGGCGCGGGCGGGATGGCGACCATTTACCGCGCGGCTCGGCTGCACATCGAGGACGTCGTGGCGATCAAAGTGCTGCATTCCGAGCTGCTGCGCGAGCCGCATTTCGCCGACCGGTTTCGGCGCGAAGCACAGGCCGCCGCCCGCCTCAAGCATCCGAACGTGGTCGCGATTCACGACTTCGGCGTCACCGGCGACGGCGTGATCTATCTCGTGATGGAGCTCGTCGAAGGACGGAACCTGCGCGCCGTCATTCGCGAGCGGGGACCGCTTCCGGCCGCTTTTGCAGCGGAGATCGTTCGCCAAGTCTGCGCGGCGCTCACCGAAGCGCATCGCCGCGGGATCGTGCACCGCGATCTCAAGCCGGCGAACATCGCAGTCGAGGACTCGCTCGACGGGCCGCGGGTGAAGGTGCTCGATTTCGGCATCGCGAGCTTGGCCACCGGTCAAACGATCGCGAACTTGACGCAGACAGGGACGCTGCTGGGAACGCCGGCATACATGTCGCCCGAGCAGTGCATGGGCGAAGAGCTGGATGCGCGCTCCGACGTCTACAGCGGAGGCGTGGTGCTCTTCGAGATGCTCTGCGGGGTGGTGCCGTTCAACTCGCCAACGCCGACCGCGGTGGTGATGCAGCACGTGCAGCAGGCGCCCCCGGCGCTGCGCGTGCTCAACGCCAGCGTCCCGCCGGCGGTCGAGGACGTCGTGCTGCGCGCGCTGGCGAAGCGGCGCGAGGACCGTTTTCAAACCGCGCACGACTTGGCGGACGCGCTCACCGCGGCCACGCGCGGGTCGCCGCTTTCGCCGAGCGCCGAGTCCTTGGCCGCGCCGCGGCTCGCACCGCAACTCGGCCCGACAATGATGCAGCCGGCATGGCGTGCAGCTTCTGCATCGCAGGAGCCGTCCGGCGCGCGCAGCGGGCGCACCGCCGGGTTCGCCATCGGGCTCGGCGCAGCACTCGCGCTCGCGCTCGTGCTGTTCGGCGTGCAGCGCTTTCTTTCACCGCGCGAACCGTCGCGAGCAGCGGCGCAGCTTACGCCGGCGCCCGCGACCGCCGCGCCGGCTCGGGCCGAAGCAAGACCGGCCGTACGCGCGCCGCCGCCGCTCGACGTGCAACAGAGCACCGCCGCGGTCGTTCAGACGTACTACGGTTTGTGGGACGCGCACCGGCTGCCCGAGGCGTACGCGCTGCTTTCCCGGCGCTATCAAGCCGAGCATCCGTACCCGTCCTGGTCCGCATCGCATTCGAGCGTCGTGCACATCAGCGTGCAGACCACCCCGACGAACGACCCGATGACGGTCACCGTGGTCGTTCGCTCCCTCGACCGAACGCCGTACGGAACGGCCGGCAGCGAGTACCAGGGCACCTGGCGGGCGGTATCGGAGGACGGGGTCACGCGGCTTGACCAAGTCGCGCTCGACCGCACGCGATGAAACCGCCGCGCGGCGAGCATTGCCGGCCTTGAAGCGGCAAGCGGCACTTGCGGTTCTTACCGGAGCCGCGCTGGCGCTGGTGGCCGCGTCCGGGGCACACGGGAATGCGCCGGTCTGGTACGCCGCCCGGGTCGACGGCGCGACGCACCTCGAGAGCGGCGCCGACACGGTCCTCCCCGCCGCGTCCGTGATCAAATTGCTGATCGCGTTGGCGCTTGTCGAGGAGGCGCACGCCGGACGTTTCAATCTGACTTCGCGAGTCTCGCTCGCCGCGCAAGACCAGGTCGGCGGCTCCGACCGCTTCGGCGCAGCCTCGCCGGGCAGCTACCCCGCCGCCGCGCTGCTCGATGCGATGCTGTCCGTGAGCGACAACACGGCTTCGAACGCGCTGCTGCGAGCGGTCGGAATGTCGCGCTGCAACCAGGTCGCCGCGGCGCACGGTTTGCGGTCGACCAGAATTCGCCGGCGCTTCTACGACTGGGCCGCGCAGCGCCGCGGGCTCGAAAACGAGACGACGGCGCGCGAAGCCGCTCAACTGTTGTTGCTCATCGCCGGCGAGGCTCGGCAGCGCTCCGGCGCGGTGGTCGCACGCCGGGCGATGAGCGCGCTGCTCGCGCAGACGGACCGTGAAACGATTCCGGCTGCGTTACCGAACCGTACCGGCATCGCCAACAAAACCGGCGAACTCCCCGGCGTCCGCAACGATGTCGCGATCGTCGGATACGGGCACTCCGACGCGTACGTCGTCGCCGTGTTGGATCGCTACGCAAGCGGAAACCGAACCGGCGCGGTCGCGGCGATCCGCGACGTCGTCCGCATGGTCGATCGACGGCTGCGCCGGGGTCTCTCACGGTGAGCGCAGGCCGAACGCCTTGAACAGCACGCGTTTCGGGCGCATTCCGTCGAACTCGCCGTAGTGGATGCGCTCCCAAGGACCCAGATCGAGCCGGCCTTCCGTCACCGGCACGATCACCTGGTGGCCGAGGAGCATCCGCTTGAGGTGCGCGTCGCCGTTGTCCTCGCCGGTGTGGTGGTGCGCGTAGTCCAGCCCGGCCGGCGCGAGCTTCTCGACCCATTCCAGGATGTCGCGCCACAAGCCGGACTCGTGGTCGTTCACGAAGACGCTGGACGTGATGTGCATCGTGCTCACCAGCACGAAGCCGTCCCAGAGCTTCGCCGCCGCGCGCACGCGCTCGGCGTGCTCGGTGATGTCGCGGATCTCGTAGCGCGTCTTCGTCGTGATCGTCAGGTAGTCGGTGTGCGCGATCGTCTGCCCGGCCTCGTTCACGTCAAGGTCCTTTCAGCTCAGCATTCTGTTGCGGCTGCCGATGGTATATCGAGGTCATCGATCAGCAACCGGCGAATTGGTAGTGTTTCGTGCGTTAAGGCAATTTAAGAAACGCCGCGAAATATTGCCTTCTTTTCGCGGCGGTTGTGTCCGATTCGTGACGCATGGCGACCTTCGCTCCGAATCCCGAAGCAATCGCACGCGTTCCGCGTGCGATTGCATTTCGTTACGACGCCCTGCCGCTGAGCCTCACCGACGGCGTCCTCGCCGTCGGGCTCGCCGAGCCGAACGACGCTTCCGTGGTCGATGCGCTGCGCGCCGCGACGCGGCTGCGCGTGCGGCCGCTGCCGATGCCGCGCGATTCGATTCGCGAGCTGCTGCACGTCGCCTACGGACCCGGCTCGGCGCCGCAAGTTGACGTGGAACGAAGCGCCGACGCGCCCGCGGTGCGCGCGGTCGATCTCGTCTTCGCGCGGGCGGTCGCCGCGCATGCGAGCGACATTCACGTCGAGCCGAGCGCCGCGGGCGGGCGCGTGCGGCTGCGCGTCGACGGCATCTTGCGCGAGCTGGAGACGATCCCGGCGGAGCTGCTGCCCTCGTTCGCGTCGCGTTTGAAGCTGTTGGCCGGAATGGACATCGCCGACCGGCGCCAGCCGCAGGACGGGCGCTGCGGGATCCCGTTCGAGCAGCGCGAGATCGACGCGCGCGTCGCCTCGGTGCCGACGATCGACGGCGAGAAGCTCGTCGTTCGGCTGCTCGACCGCTACGCCGCCACGCCCGATCTCACCACGCTCGGGATGCCGGCGGAGACGCTCGCCAGGTATCGTGCCGCGGCGAGCGCGCCGTGGGGCTTCGTCGTCGTCGCCGGGCCCACCGGAAGCGGGAAGACGACGACGCTGTACGCCTCGCTCGCGGAGCTCGACGCGCGCTCGCGCAACGTCTGCTCGGTCGAAGACCCGGTCGAGATGCGGCTGCGCGGCGTCTCGCAGGTGCAGGTGAACGCGCGCGCAGGCCTGACGTTTCCGCTGGTGCTGCGCGCGTTCATGCGCCAGGACCCGAACGTGGTGATGGTCGGCGAGATGCGCGACGGCGAGACCGCCGCGGTCGCCGTCTCCGCCGCGCTCGCCGGGCAGATGGTCTTCACGACGCTGCACGCGAACGACGCGCCGCGCGCCGTCGACCGCTTCGTCGAGCTGGGCGTCGCGCGCCACTCGCTCGCCGCCGCGCTGAGCGCCGTCGTCGCGCAGCGGCTGGTGCGCAGGCTGTGCGAGCAGTGTCGCGTCCGCACGGCGATTCCCGCCGCGCTGCGCGAGCGGCTGCACGTCGAGCAGACGTCGTGGTACGCCGCGGGCGGTTGCGCTGCGTGCGCGGGGAGCGGCTACCTCGGCCGCACCGGCGTCTACGAGCTGATGGACGTGGACGACGCGACGCGCGACGCGATCGCGGGCGGCGCTTCGAGCGTGCACGTCGCGCAGCTCGCCGCGCGCGCCGGCTACCGGCCGATGCACGAGGACGCGCTGGCCAAAGTGCTGGCCGGAACGACGTCGTTCGACGAGCTCACGCGCGTCGTCGCCTGGCGAGGGCCGCGATGAGCGTCGAGGTGATTCGTATTTACGACCTCGTTCGCGGCGCGCGCGCTCGCGGCGCGACCGACCTGCACTTCGGCGGCGGCGACCGGCCCGCGCTGCGCATCGGCGGCCGGCTGGTCGTGCTCGACGCGCCGCCGGTCGACGAGCCGGCCGCGCGCGCGTTCCTCGCGGGCGCGCTTTCGGCCGAGCAGCTCGGGCGCTTGGACGCGCGCGGAACAGCCGACGGCGCCGCGCCGCGCGCGGCCGACGGCGCGCCGTACCGCGTCCACGCGTACCGCCACGGCGGCGGCGTGCGGGTCGCGGTCCGGCTGCTCGCGCAAGAGGTGCCGACGCTGGAACGGCTCGGTCTGCCGGCGGTCGTCGCGACGTTCGCGCAGCGGCCGGCGGGGCTCGTGCTCTTCACCGGCCCGACGGGAAGCGGAAAAACGACCGCGCTGGCGGCGCTGGTCGACCGAATCAACCGCGGCAGCGAGCGCAACGTCGTCACCGTCGAAGATCCCGTCGAGTACGTGCACGTCCCGGCGCGTTCGTTCGTCACCCACTGCGAGATCGGCCGCGACGTGCGCGACTACGCCGAAGCGCTGCGCGGCTTTCTGCGCGCCGACCCCGACGTGATCCTGGTCGGCGAGATGCGCGACCGCGCCACGATCGCCGCCGCGCTGACCGCCGCCGAGACGGGGCATCTCGTCTTCGCGACGCTGCACACCAACGACGCCGCGCAAACGGTCGACCGCATCGTCGACGCGTTTGCGGCCGAAGCGCACGCGCAAGTTCGCTCGCAGCTCGCGTCGGTGCTCGCCGGCATCGTCGCGCTGCGCCTGATCCCGCGCGGCGACGGCACCGGACGGCGCGCGGCGGCGGAGATCCTCGTCGGAACGGACGCCGTGCGGGCGCTGATCCGCGAAGGGAAGACGCACCAGCTTCGCAACACGATCGTCACCGGGCGCGCCGCCGGGATGCAAACGCTGGAGACGCATCTCTCGGAGCTCGTCGTGCGCGGCGAGATCGCGCTGGCCGACGCGCAAGCCGCGACGAACCGGCCGTGCGAGGTTCGCACGCTCGAGCGCAGCGTTCCATGAGCGCGCAGTTTCGTTATACCGCGCGCACCGCGGCGGGCGAGCGCGTGCGCGGCTCGATCGAGGCGCCCTCGGTCGAGGCGGTGCTCGCCGGGCTGCGCACGCGCGCGCTGTTCGTCACCGCGGTCGAGCGCGAGACGATCGTCCGGCGCGCGCTCTCGCTGAACGTGGGGCGGCCCTCGCGGCGCGCGCTGCTGGCCTTCTTCCGCTCCTTCTCGACGCTGATCCGGGCCGGCGTGCCGATGCGGCGCGCGCTCGAGGTCGCGATCGAACGCGCCGGCGACGGCGCGCTGCGCGAGTCGCTGCGCGCCGTGCTCGCCGAGATCGAGCACGGCGGCTCGCTGAGCGATGCGCTGGCGCGCCGCCCGCGCACGTTCGCGCCGCTGTACGTCGCGATGATCCGCGCCGGCGAGGCGGGCGGAATCCTCGACGACGTGCTGGAGCGGCTCGCCTCACTGCTCGAGCGCGATGCCGACCTGCGCAAGAAGCTGCGCGCCGCGCTGGCGTATCCGGCCGTGGTGCTGATCGCGGCGAGCGCGCTGGTGCTGTTTCTGATCGCGCGCATCGTGCCGATGTTCGCGCAGATGTTCGACGCCTTTCACGTCGAGCTGCCGGCGACGACACGCGCGCTGCTCGCCGCCGGCGACGCGCTCCAGCAGCCGGCGATCTGGCTCGCCGGCGCCGGCGCGCTCGCCTCCGCATGCACGGCGGTGTTCGCGCTCGCGCGCACGCCGCGCGGCGCGCTGATCCTCGACGGCCTGCGGCTGCGCGTGCCCGTCGTCGGGCCGCTGCTGCACAAGGCGATCACGGCGCGGATCGCGCGCATGCTGGCGACGCTGCTGCGCTCGGGGATCGAGCTCGTCGCCGCGCTCGACGTCGTGCGCCCGGTCGCCGGCAGCCCGCGCTATGCCGCCGCGCTCGAGCGCGTCGACGTCGCGCTGCGCGCGGGCGAGCCGCTCACCGCGCCGCTCGAAGCCTCGCGCCTGTTCGACCCGCTCGCCGTCGCGCTGGTGCGCGTGGGCGAGGAGACCGGGCTGGTCGACGAGATGCTGCTCAAGGTTGCCGCCTACTTCGAGACCGACGTCGAGGCCGCGGTCGCGACGCTCGGCGCCGTGTTGGAGCCGGCGCTGATCGGCGTGCTCGGCGCGGTCGTCGGCTTCATCGTCTTTTCCGTCTTCATTCCACTCTATTCTCTCATCGGGAGCGTCTCAAAATGATCGAGCGGGAAGCGGTCGTTGCGCGCTACTGCACCGAACGCACCGTCGAGCGGCGGAACGCCGTCGTCGACGCCTATCGTCACCTCTGCTCGCGCGGCGCGCGCAAGTTCAAGCGCCCGCACAACGATCGCGCTGATCTCGAGCAGGTCGCCGCGGTCGGCCTGATCAAGGCCGCGGCGAACTACCGGCCCGAGATGCAGACGCCGTTCCAGGCCTATGCCTGGATCATGATCGTCGGCGAGCTGATGCACTACGTGCGCGATCACGAGCGGCTCGTGCGCGCGCCGCGCTCGCTGCTCGCGCTCGAGCGCGAGTACGCGCAGGCGTGGGACGCGTTCGCGGCGCTGAACCACCGCGAGCCGACCGCGCGCGAGCTCGCCGGCGTGCTCGGCGTGAGCGCGGAGACGATCGCGCACCTGCGCAACTTGCGCGGCGTCGACCACGTTCCGCTCCCCGAGCCCGACTCGGACGAGCGCCCGGAGGCGGTCGAGCTGCTCGCCGACAAAGCGCTCGGTATCGAGCTCGAAGAGCGCATCGCGCTGGCGCTCGCGGTCGAGGAGCTCGGCGAGCGCGAGCGCACGATCGTCATCGGAACCTACGGCGCCGGCCTCACGCAATCGGAGCTGGGCGCGCGCCTGGGCCTCTCGCAAAGCCACGTCTCAAAGCTGCTCACGCGCGCGCTGCACAAGCTCGGCCAGCGCGTCGCATGACGGTTTACGGCGCCTACAGGCGCAGTTGAAGGCGCAAGTAGACCGCGCGCGCCTCCGGATACGACGACGGGACGTAGCCTGCGGTCCCGTACGTCCACGGCACCGCCTGAGTTTGGCCGTCGTTCGTCGGGACGCCGTTGCCGAGCAGGTACGGCGCACCTGTGTAGCGCCGGCCGTACCACGCTGCGTAGAGCGGGTCGCCGCCCGCGTAGCCGGGCGGGCCGATGAGATACGGGTTTCCTTGCAGCTGCGTCGGGCGCGCGGTGGCGAACAGGTTCGTGACGTCGATCGAGGCCGTCACGCGCGGCGAAACAGGCGCTTCGGCATGGAGTGAGACGAGCACGAGCGGCGGCGTGCGCAGCGTGTTCGGATCGTCGCCGTCGGGCGTGCCGAGCGAGCCGACGACCGGATTCGTCGCGGCGTCGTACGGCAGGCTCGGATCGCGCAGGAAGTAGTAGCTGTAGCCTGGGTTGACGTGGTTGTCGTTTTGCACTTGCACGGGCACGGCGTTCGCGCCGTAGATCCACACTTTGCGGCCGTTGCCGTACGGATAGCCGCTCTCGTACGAGACGGCCGGGACGATCGTTATGCTGCCGGCGCGCGCACGGTAGCCGGCGATCGCGCTGAAATCCGGCACGTACCCGACCGGAAAGAGATGGTTCGCGGCGAGCGCGGGCGCGTTGAGGTCGTTCAATCCGAACTGCGAGGCGCTCGACGAGCGCGCCCGCACGTACGTCGCCGAGAAGGTGAACGGACCGCGGTCGAGCGCGAGCTCGGCGCCGGTCGCCAGCAGCGCGCCGACGTTCTGCGCGACGCCGAAGGCGTTGCCGCCGGTGCGGAAGCCGGTCGGCACGACGTCGATCCGGTTGCGCTCGTCCTTGCTGAACGCCGTGACGCGCAGGCGCGCGCGCGGCGTCGCGCGCTCGTACGAGAGCTCGTAGGAATCACCGCGCTCGGCAGCGAGCGGAACGAACGGCGCGCCGGGCTGGGCGCGGTCGATCCGCTCGGCCTCGAGCGGCTTCGGCGCGACCGTCGTGTGATCGTACGCGAGCCGCAACGCGCCGCCACCGAACCGCACCACGCCGGAGAGGTGCGGATCGACCGCGCCGGCGTCGTATCGGCGACCGTCGCTACGGGCGACGCGGGTCGCGTTCGCGCGCAACGCCGCTTGCAGCGTCACGTTCGCCGACGGCGACCACGCGTCCGAAACGTAGGCGAGCGCAGACGTCAGCACCGGGTTCGAGACCAGGCGCTGGTCCAGCGTCGGCACGATCTGATCGAGGAACGAGGTCTGCCGCCGCAGGTCGATGCCGTACGCGACGCGGTGGTGCTCCGCGGCCAGGCTTTGCGCGTCGATCCCGAGCCCGGTGAGGACACCGCTCTGCCGGCCCGCGTACGAGACGACGCCGTTCGGAAACGAGAGGTCGTCGAAGAACGGCGCGCTCGTCTGCGAACCGTAGCGCGATTGGTAGAGCCGCACTCGCGCGTAGGAGCGATCGTACGACCGCAGCAATTGAACCTTCTCGACCGCGTACGTGCCGCGGATCCGCGTCGGCGTCGTCACCGCGGCGGACGGCGAGCGTTCGCCGGGAAAGCGCGCCGCCGGCCCGTCGAACTCGCCGTACGTCTCGCCCGCGAACGGCGTCCCGTACTGGTCGAACGTCGCCTCGCCGGTGAGCGTGAGCAGCTCGAGATCGTCGCGACGGCCCAGCGCGAAGTGCGCGTTCGCGGCTATGGACCACGTCGCGCGCGAGCCGAGCGCCAAGCCGTACGTCGCCGCTTCGGCCGGATAGAACGTCGTCCCGTCGCCGTAGCGGATCGCGCGGCTGCCCAGGGTCGCGTCGACGGCGTAGCGCTGGCGCAGCGAGGGCGATGCCCACAAGCGTTCCAGCTCGACGTCGTGCGCCGCGCCGAGCAGCCCGAACCCCGCCGAGAGCGTCGTTCGTGCCGGGAAAACGCCGGTGCGCGGGACTTCGTCGACGACGCCGGCCAGCGCGTCGTCGCCGTTCGCCCCGAAGCCCGCGCTGGTCACGGTCGTGTAGCCGGTTCCGGTCGCAGGCAATTGCGCACCGATCACGTTGCCGCCCGGCTCGGCGACGATCGCCTGCGGGACCGGAACCGCGTCGAAGCTGAACGCGACGTCCTGCACTTTGCCGCCGCGCACGATCGCGTTCGCGAACTGGTCCTGCTGCACGCCGGGAACGGCGGCGATCGTGCCTTGGACGCTGCCCGCCGTGTATGCTGCAAGCCCCGACGACGACGCGCTCGCCGGCGCGCGCGCGGCCGCACCGCTCACGACGTACGCGTCTTGCGGCGTGCCGGCGGCGAACGGACCGGACGACTGCGCGCGCACGCGCCCGATCTCTTGCAGTTGCCGCGTCAGCACGATGTCGACGCGCGCCGTGCGTCCGGGGTAGACGGTGATCCCGTGCACGGTCACCGAACGAAAGCCCGTCGCGCCGATCGAGAGGTCGTAGGTGTCCGGAACGGCGGCGACGATCGCGTAGCGTCCAGCAGCATCGGAAACGACATCGTACCGCCCGGAAGGCGAGGTCGCCGTTATCGTCGCGCGCACGATCGCCGCGCGGTCTCCGGCGCTCACGACCCCTTCGATCGCACCGGTCGTCTCGGCGGCGGAGAGCGGAGCGCAGAACCAAGGAGCGATTACCGCCGCGAGCACGGGAACTACGGTCGTTCGCACCACCCGCCTACTGCATCCACTCCGTCTTGCCGGCGGCGGGCTCGCGAGCGCGTGGTGGCGCCGGGCGCAGCGGGTAGCCGAGATAGACGTAGGCCACCACCCGTTCGCCTTCTTTGACGCCGAGCGCGTCCAGGATCGCGGGCTCGCGCGCCAGCCGGCCGGTGCGCCAGAACGCGCTCAACCCTTCGGCGGTCGCCGCGAGCAGCAAGTTCTGCGTCGCCGCGACCGTGGCGGCATAGTTCTCCTCGCGGTCGATCTCGTCGCCGGCCGGCAGCGCGATCGTCGCGACGACCAGCGGCGCGCGCTCGAACTTGCCGCGCTCCTTGTCGCGGACTTTCGCTTGCGTGTCGGGCGGGACGTCGTCGAAGCGCAGCGTTGCGGCCGCGATCTCTCCAAGCCGTGCGCGCGCGGCGCCGCCGATGACGACGAAGCGCCACGGTTCGCGCACGTGGTGGTACGGCGCCCAGGTGGCCGCCTCGAGCAGGCGCTCGACGACGGCGCGCTCGGGCGGCTCGGGACTCACTTGCGCAACGCTGCACCGCGCGCGAATCGCTTCGTAAACGTCCACGTTGTTCCTAAAGGAGCTGGCTCAGTTGGAGCGCGTTTCCAGCCGCTGCGCCGAACGCCGTGTTGTCGAAGATGCACCACGCCGGCCGCGCCTCGGCGCGAAGGCGGTTCGCGACGGCGCGCAGCGCGGCCTCGTCGTACGCAGAATAGTAGGTGCGAGGCGACCCGTGCAGACGGTAGTACGCGAACCCGTCCCAGCCGCCCGGAACCGCCGCGGCCGGAACGACCGTCGGATCGGCCGCTACGCGCGCGACCTCGAAACTCCGCAGCAGCGCATCCGAGTCCACCGAAAACCACGACGCGTGGCGCGGCTCGCATGCCAGCCCGCCGTCGTACCGCTCGCGCACCGATGCGAAGAACGCGCTTGCGAGCGCGGAGTCGAACGCAAAGCTGGGCGGCAGCTGCACCAGGAGCACCGCGCGCTTTGGGCCGAGCGCCGAGGTTTCAGCGAGAAATCGTTCGAGCGGTTCGACGCTGTCGGCGAACCGCCGCACGTGGGTGATCTCTTTCGGAACCTTCGCCGCAAAGCGAAAGTCGTCCGGCACGCTCGCCGCCCAGCGCGCGTACGTCGATTGCCGGTGCGATCGGTAGAACGACGAGTTGATCTCCGCACACGAGAACCGCGTCGCGTACCGCTGCAGGTGCGTCCCTGCATCGTCGAACCGTTCGCGGACCGCCGCGGGAACCGTCAACCCCACCGTCCCGACGCGCACGTTCCGGAGATGCATCGCGCCTGCTCGCTTCGTCAGTCCGGCCGGACCGCCTCTGCGCGCGTTCGGACCCTAAGGCGCGGGGATCAATTCTCCCAGCGCCATCGGCCGCACCTCGACGTTATCGCCGAACACGTGAAAGCGTATGTTTCCACGCAGCTCGGGATGATTCATCGCCGCGATGTCGTGCACGGCTTCGGCGAGATCGTTCGCGATTCGAGACTGCCGCGACGCTTCGGCGACGTTTCCGGCGAGCGCGGCCTTCTGTGCCGAGGCATTCGCGTCGACGGCGTTTTGCGCGAGCTGCCGCGCTTCGGCGCCCTTCTCGACCTTGAGCACTTCTGCCAGCGCCGTCGCATCGAAGCCGCGGTGGAAGACGCTGAACCCGTCTCCCATCACGCGCAGCATCGGCTCGCGCCCGAGCGGTCCGTCCGGCGTCACGCGTATCCTGCGCTCCATCACCGGCGCGAAGTCGGCCGACGCCGTTCCGTCCATGACGACGCGTCCCGAGCCGGGCCGCGGGGTCGGCGGCGCTGGGATGTCTTTCGGCCCCGTGTACGGCGTGGGCGGATGCTCGTCGAGCGCGACGCGCGCCAAGTCCAGCGCCACGTTCGCCTCAGCGGCCGCTCCCGCGTCGTCGTTGCGCCCGTGGCGGTCGTACGCCGAGCGGTAGTGCGAACGCGCCGCGTCGATGTAGTGTCCGGTCGCGCCCGCTTGTTCGGCACGCCCGATCGTGCGGTATGCTGCGCCGAGCGCGAATGCCGAATCGGAAATGACCCGGTGGGCGGCGGGCGGTGCGGGTGGCGCGGGCGGAGTCTGGGCCACCGCGCCGGCCGGCGCACTCAAGGCAAGGATCCCTACGGCGAAAACAGGCTTGAAGCGCATCTGAACCTCCAAGGGCACGGTCGTAGCTGACAACTACGTTTTTAGTCGTTTCGGTCGGACCCTCCTCGAAAGCGCCGCCAGGCTAAAAGACGCATTAGAATGAGCGCTGGATCCCGAGCACCGTTTACGCGCGCGGCAGCAGAACGGTGAAGCGTGCTCCGCCGAGCGGTGATTCGTCCGAGTCTACGCGGCCGCCGGCCCGTTCGGCCAATAGCCGCACCAGCGCGAGCCCGATCCCGTTTCCGTGCGAGTCGCTCGGGCCGCGCTCGCCGAGCGCGAAGACGCGCTCACGGTCGCTCGCCATGACTCCCGGTCCGTCGTCGTCCACGTACACGCGAACGAAGCGTTCGTCGCCCAGATCAGCGCTGACGAACACCGCACCGCCGGAACGCCCGTGCTTCACCGCGTTGTCGATGAGGTTCACCAGGACCAGCGTGAGGCGGTCGCCGTCGATCGCAACCTGCAGCGGTGCCACGTCCTCCATCTCGATCCCGACGCCGCGCGCGACCGCGCCGGCGGCGCACGCGTCACGCGCAGCGCAAAGAGCATCCGAGAGCGATGCGCATGCCGGCGCGGGAAACGTCGCATGTAGGTCCAACAGCGAGATCTCGAACATTCCGTCGACCAGGCGGCTCAGCCGCAGCGACTCGTTGTAGGCGATGCGCACGAAGCGCTCGCGCGTGCGCGCGTCGACGCCGTCGTCGAGCAGCGTCTCCAGGTAGCCGCGAATCGAAGCGAGCGGCGTGCGCAGCTCGTGGCCGACCGAGGAGAAAAAGGCGTAGCGCTCGCGCTCTTGCGCGCCGCGCGCCAGCGCGCGCTCGATAAGCGCTTCGAACGCGCCCACGTCGGCGTCGCGGTCGTACGTGGTCCAGCCGGTGTGCACGTCGAGCCGCGTCGCGCTCTCCATCGCGGCGCCGATCCGGGCCAGCGCGGTGCGCACGTCGACCGGCGCCGCAACGGTTCCGCCGTCGCGCGTCGGCGCGAGCAGCGCCGCGACGAACACGTCGCTCCCGCCGTCGTGCGCGACCAAGTCGCCGGTGCGCAGCACGCGGGAGACCGCGGTCGAGAACGCCGCCGTCGCTTTGCGCTCGAGCGCGCGCGCCGCGCGCAGCCCGCGCCGCCAGGCGACCCGCTCCAGCTCCGGCAATCGCACTACGAGCACCGGCCGCGGCCCGCGCAGGACGCCGAGCCGCGCTTCGAATGCGCTCAGCCGCGGCAGCAGCCCCGGCGCATCAGGCGCGTGCAAACTTGTACCCGAAGCCGTGGCAGGTGTGCAGCAGCGGCGCCAGGCCGTGCTCTTCGAGCGTGCGCCGCAGCCTGCGCACGTGCGTGTCGACGGTGCGCGCTTCGCCGTCGTACTCGTAACCCCACACGCGCTCGAGCAGCTCTTGCCGCGAAAGCGCGACGCCCGGGCTCTGCGCGAGCTCGAGCAGCAGCGCGAACTCCCGCGGCTTGAGCCCGAGGTCGACGCCGTCGACGCGCGCCTCGCGCGCCGCTTGGTCGACTTCGAGCCGGTCGAACCGCAGCAGCACCGGCGCCGTGTTCAGCGTCAGGTTCGCGCGGCGCGCGATCGCCTTGACGCGCGCGACGATCTCGCGCGGCGAGAACGGCTTGATCACGTAGTCGTCGGCACCGATCTCCAGCCCGACGACGCGGTCGATCTCTTCGCCCCGCGCGGTGAGCACCAGGATCGGGAGCGCACGGCCTTCGCGGCGCAGCGCGCGCACGATCTCGAACCCGTCGAGCATCGGCAAACCAAGGTCGAGGATCAGCACGTCGGCGCCGCTGCGCGCCAGCCGCAGCGCCTGCGGACCGTCCGGCGCCTGCTCGCACCGGAAACCGTCCCGCTCCAAATGATGGACGAGCAGCTCGCGGATCGACGGATCGTCCTCCGCGACTACGATTCGCGTAACCGCCATACCGAAGGCGGTGCCCCGCCGCCGTTCGCCGAATGCACGCGGTCCGATGTGTGCGCGCTTTTCGCTGGCCGGACCCGAACGGATCGCCGGCCGCTACCCGCAGTTCACGATGCCGAAGCACTGGCCGAAGCGCTACAACGTCGCGCCGACGCAGGACGTGCTCGCCGCGCGCAACGACCAAAGCCGCGAGATCGTAGCGCTGCGCTGGGGCCTGGTCCCGTTCTGGGCGAAAGATCTTTCGATCGGGCAGACGATGATCAACGCGCGCGCCGAGACGCTGGCGGAAAAACCTGCCTTTCGCAGCGCCTTGCAGCAGCGCCGCTGCGTGATCTTCGCCGACGGCTTCTACGAGTGGACGGGTCCCAAGAACAAGCGCCGGCCGTACCGCTTCACGCTGGAGGACGAGGCGCCGTTCACGTTCGCCGGGCTGTGGGAGCGCTGGGGCCCGAAGGACGCCAAGGTCGACACCTGCACGATCGTCACGTGCCCGCCGAACGAGCTGCTGGCCTCGTTCCACGACCGCATGCCGGCGATCCTCGACGACGCCGCGCTCGAGACGTGGCTGTACGGCGACGTCGCCGAGGCGCTCGGCACGATCATTCCGTACGACGCACGGCGGATGCAGTCGGTCCCCGTCACGCCCGAGATGAACCGCACGACGTTCGACGAGCCGAGCGCGATCGAGCCGATCGCAGCGCCGATCTCGCTGTTCTAGCGCACGTCCTTTTGTATCAAGCCGTCGCCGGCGAGCACCGTCTCGCCGCGCTGGTTCACGATCCCGGCACGCACCCGCATCCGCCGCCGCTCGGGCAGAAGCTCCGTCACCTCGGCCCGCGCGGTCAGCGTGTCGCCGACGAACACCGGCCGCTGAAAGCGCAGCGACTGCTCGAGGTATATCCCGCCCGGCAATTGCAGCAGATCGCCGATCACCGTCGAGAGCAGGCTCGCCGTCAGCATGCCGTGCGCGGCGCGCTGTCCGAAGCGCGTGTGCTTCGCGTACTCGGCGTCGAGGTGCAGCGGGTAGTTGTCGCCGCTGACTGCCGCGAACAGCAGGATGTCGGCCTCCGAGATCGTCTTCGAGAACGTGGCAGAGTCGCCGACGCGGAACGCCTCGAACGCTTTCTCTCCGTAGCTCATCGCGCGCCGCTTTCCGCGTCGACGATCAAGAACCATGGCCGGGTGCGCAGCGTGGCGGCCGCCGCGGGATCGATCGCGTCGGCGTCGGGGCCGGGCCGCGGCTCGTGGAGCGCGCGCACCATGAAGCCCGCGCCGCTCAGCGCCGCGACGATGTGCTCCAGCGGCCGGTGATAATAGCGCACCGGGACCGGCTGCTCGGCGTAGCCGCCGAAGGCATCCTCGACGAGCACCCGCGCGTGGTAGTCGTTCACCATCTGCGCCGTGAGAAACGGGTGATGCGTCGAGAGCACGAGCCGCCCGCACGGCCGCAAGACGCGCGCCAGCTCGCGCAGCGCCGGATTCCAATCTTCGAGATAGTGCAGCGTCAGCGAGCACAGCACGAGGTCGAACGTTGCGCCGGCGAGCGGCAGCGGTCGCGCGAGGTCGGCGTGCAGCACCGGGACGCCGGCGCCGAGCCGCGCGCGAGCGAGCCGCACCATCTGCGCGCTCGCATCGAGCGCGACGACGCGCGCGCCGCGCTCGGCCAGCCAGGCCGCGTGCTCGCCCGCCGCTGCGCCCGCGTCGAGCACGTCGAGCCCGCGCACCTCGCCCAGCACGGCGCGCATCGCGGGCCGTTCGTAGGCCGCGTTGTACAGGTTCCCTGCGCTGACGCGCGCGTACGCCGCGGCAAGCTCCGGATCGTCGTAGAGCGGGCTGGAACCGCTCATGCGGGCCCCTGGCGCCGTCGCGCCGGGAACGGAGCGGAAGCAGCGTACGTTCTTCGCGAAGAGTCCGTCACGATATGCCGCACTTGATCGCTTCCGCCGCCCAGCCCTCCGAGCTCGCGTGATCGCCGCCGACGTTCAGTTCCGCCAGGCCGCGAACGCCGCCGCGCAAGCCTTCGCCGCCTCACCGCCGTACATCGCGTACAAGACCGACGTCGTGATCGACGTCCCCTCGATGCGCAAGCACCAGGTGATCTCGCGCGAAGTCGAGTCGCGCACGCGTGACGACTTCGCCGTGCTGCAGGACCTTCCGCGCGGCCAGCGCCAGTACGCGCACAGCTTTCCGCTGATCCCGACGTTCGACGCGCTCTCGTACTTCCGCGTGACCTTCAACGGCAACCGTCGCGACATGCTGAGCTACGTCGAGCCTGGGCAGCCGATCGTGTTCACCGACCCGCGCGCGACCTCGCACGCCGACGTCGTGGTGGTGATGCTGAGGTATTATCACGCATCGTACGCGCCTGACTCGAACGACCGGATCGCGCACCTGGTGATGGACCCGCTGACCGCGCTGACCCGCGGGAACAACTCGGACTTCTACATCCACGACGTCTACGTCGACACCGCGACGAGCCTGCCGACGCGCGTCGTCTACACCGGCCCGACGACCTTCTTCAGCACCGACTACAGCGTGATCGACGGGCATTGGCTCGTCACGCACGCGACGTACACGCACACCTTCTACGGCCCGCTGAAGATCGGCCGCGTCACCGCGACCGCCGACGCGACCAACAGCGGCTTCAGCTTTCCGCTCACGCCGAGCGACCCGAAGCTCGCGCAGTAGCCGCGCGCCGGCCGCTTCGAAAGCGAAAGAGCGCCCGCAGTGGTGCGGACGCTCTTGGAATCTGGCGGAGAGGGTGAGATTCGAACTCACGGTACGCTATCAACGTACGCCCGCTTTCGAGGCGGGTGCCTTCAACCACTCGACCACCTCTCCGTGGTCATTGCCGCTTCTTCGCAAAGAACTCGCGAAGCTGGGCGGCCGTTTCGCCCGCGAGCACTCCGCCGATCACGTCGACGCGGTGGTTCACGGCGGCCGATCCGAGTATATCGATGACCGACCCCGCCGCCCCTCCCTTCGGATCGCGGCAGCCGAAGACCAGGCGCTCGACGCGCGCAGCCGCCGCCGCGCCGGCGCACATCGGGCACGGCTCCTTGGTGACGTAGAGCGAACCGCCGATCCGCCAGCGGCCGAGCGCCTCCGCGGCCGCGCGCAGCGCGAGCATCTCGGCGTGCGCGGTCGGATCGGGCCGGTGCTCCTTCTCGTTGCGCGCCTCGAAGACGCGCCCGTCGACCACGAGCACGGCGCCGATCGGCACGTCGCCGGCCGCCGCGGCTTCGGCGGCGAGCTCGATCGCGCGGCGCAGGAACCGCTCGTCGTCCGGCGCCGGCTCGAAAGGAATGCGCTCCCGGCCCGGCTCGAACGGGCAACCTTCGCCTTCGGAGGGCGACACTCTATCCAATTGAGCTACGGGAGCACGGCTCGAGGCCGGCTTTGCCGGCCCGAAGCCTAGGCATGACCCGCGTACGACGCGGGTCAGCCAGTTTGGCCTGGCCGGCGATGGCGAGACGTTCTCCGGCTATTTAGCGGCCCCGGTCCTCGGTCGTTGCGGGGCCGGACCCGGTCGTCGGCATGTGCTTGAAGAGGTCGAGCTTGTGGTCGACGAGCCCGCGGTAGAACTTGCGAACGCAATCCGGGTGGCCGAAGAAGTACGTCCGCGCGTACGCCAGGTCGTCCCCCGAGCTGTCCGGCACGTAGTGGCTGATTTCGATCTCTTCCATCTGCGCCCGGTCGACCGGGTGCGGGCAGAAATCGCAGGGGATCGTCGACATGTCTGAACCTCGGGAAAACTGACTCGGGTAGGATTTGAACCTACGACCTAGGGCTTATGAGTCCCCCGCTCTACCGCTGAGCTACCGAGCCGTTTGTGCGTCCGACGTGCGGCCGAGCGCGCCGCGGGACGAACCGCACGTCGATTATCCAGAACCCGTCAAGAACCTCCACGGCTGCACCCGCCAGGCAGGGCCTGCCGGCAAGATACGGCTAAGTCGGCGCCATGCTTCACCGCGTGCTTCACACTGCGGCGGCCGCCGCGTTCGCCTCGCTTTGCTTCCCGCTCGCAACGGTCCCGGCCGGGGCCGCCGACGACGACGGCGCGGCCCTGCTCGCCAAGCACGCCGCGTACGTAGGCTGGCACGAGGGCGACGGCGTGGTCAAGACGCTGCGCGAAACCGGCGAGATCAGGCGCGAGGGCAAAACACGCGGAATGCTGACGTCGCTGCGCTTTGGCATCGCGCACCGCAACACGAGCGTCACGGCCGACGGCGCGCACTCGGACGAAGGCTTCACCGGCAGCGTCTCGTGGCATTCAAACGAGAACGGCTTCACCGTGCGGGCGATCGGCGAGGTCGTGCGCGCGCTCTACGACGTCGACGCGCTGTTCGGCGAGACCACGGCGAGCGGAGCGTTCACCGGCGCGGCCCGCGGAACGCAGAAGGTAGACGGGACCGATTGCACGATCGTGCGGCTCACCTCGCAAGTCGGCTTTCCGATCGACGTGTACGTCGACCCGGCGAGCGGCGCGTACCGCCGCGCCGTGATCGATCCCGACGGCAAGTACGAAGAGTCGTTCGACGGCCTCGACTACACCGCCGTCGAAGGAAAGCGGTTCTTGTCGGCGTGGCACTACGGCAGCTCGAAGACGCGCTACGCATACACGAAGATCGAACCGAACGCGGCGATCGAGCCGGATGCGCTGCGACCGCCGAAGCAGACCGCGACCTGGAGCTTCGGCGACCAGCCCGCAGCGATCGAGTACGTCGACCAGCCGGCGCCGCGCATCTACGTGGACTTGGTCGTGAACGGGGTGAAGGGAAAGTTCATCCTCGATACCGGTGCCGAGGGAACGGCGGTGGTCGACTCGTTCGCGCGCCGCGTCGGCGCAAAGCGCTTCGGCGAGCTGTCCGTCGGCGGAATCGGCCCCGGCGCGGTCACGGCGAATCTGTTCCGCGTCGACACCGTCGCCGTCGGCGGCTCGACGCTCCACGACCTCATCATCTCGAGCGGCCTCGACGAAGAGCTCTTCGCTCACGAGGGTGTGGTCGGGCTGATCGGCTTCGACCTGCTGGCCGGAGCGGTCGCCGACCTAAGCCTCGATGCGAAGACGCTGCGGCTGATGGATCCGGCGAAGGTCGCTCCCGACGAGCGCGCCGGGATCGTCGTTCACGTCGACCTCTCCGACGGTCACATTCGCACGCCGATGCGAGTCAACGACAAGGTCGACGTCATCGCGACGCTCGACAGCGGCAACCCCTCCGACGTCCTCGTCTCAACCGACTTCGTCAAGAAGAACCGGCTCGATTTCATGACGAAATACTACGCGGTCGCGAGCGGCGTCGGCGGCAGCGAGCTTCAGCACTGCGGCAAGCTGAGCTCGCTCTCGCTCGGGCCCGTGCGCTATCCCTCGCCCGCTACCTGCGACTCCCCGTCGTTCGCGCAGAACGAGATCCTGGTCGGCCTCGACTTCATGCGCGCGTTCAATTTCGTCTTCGACTACTCGAACGGGATCGTGGTGATGATCCCGCGCAAGAGCTACTGAGGAAAACGCGGTCGGAGGGACTCGAACCCCCAACCTACAAGTTCGTAGCCTGTTGCTCTATCCAATTGAGCTACGACCGCGCGCGCCGCATTCGCTGCGGCGACCGTGTGGGATACGGCGCACCGGGTGCGATCCCTTCACGTGGCGGAGAGGGAGGGATTCGAACCCTCGATACGATGTAACTCGTATAACGGTTTAGCAAACCGCCGCCTTCAGCCGCTCGGCCACCTCTCCCGGCGCGAAGCGGACGGTTCGGACGCCCGCCGGGCACTCCCTGTTCGACGATCACGCGCGCTGGTGCGGTTTCAGACCTCCCTCCAAGCCGAAGCATGCTATGCTGGGCTGGCCGTGGCGACCCATGAAGGCGTGCGTGTTCTCGTTTTGGACGGGGAGCTCGATCTGCTCCACGAGGCTGCATTGCGCAAGAACCTCGCCGGGCTGGCGCAAGCGCCGGCCGCGATCGTCGACCTGTCCGCGGTGGCTTACCTGGACTCGATGGCCTTGGCGGCGTTCGTGAAGCTGAACAAGGAGTTCGCCGGCCGGGGCGCCCGGATCGTGTGGGTCGTGCCGCCGGGGTCGAACGCGCGCCGCATCTTCGAGCTGGCGAGCCTGGACCGCTACTTCACGCTCGCCCCGGACCTGCCGGCGGCGCGTCAGGCGCTCAGCGCCGTCTGAGTCAGCGCCGCGATCCGCCCGGCGATCCGCTCGGCGGCGTCCGGGTGGGCGAGCTGCGCCGCGCCCGCGCGCACGCGCGCGGCGGTCGCGGCGTCGTGCAGCACGCCGTCGACGACCCGCACCAGGTCCGCGCCGCGGGTCGCCCGCAGCGCCGCGCCCCGCGAAACCAGATAGCGTGCGTTCCGCTCCTCCTGGCCCGGCAACGGGCGCAGCAGCACCAGCGGCACGCCGGCCGCCAGCGCCTCCGAGGTCGTGAGGCCGCCGGGCTTCGTGACGAGCACGTCGGCCGCGTGCATCCAGTCGAACACGTTCTCGACGAAGCCCAGCACCCGCACCTCGCCGCCGTCGGCGCGCGCCTCCTCGGCGAGCCGGCGCTCCAGGCGGCGGTTCTTGCCGACGATCACGACCGGCGTGACCGGAACGCTCGTGCGCGCGAGCGCGCGCACCGTCGCCGCCACCGGACCGAGCCCGAGCCCGCCGCCCATCACCAGCGCCACCGCGCCCTCGCGCGGCAGGCCGAGCGCCTCGCGCAGCGCGCCGCGGTCGTGCGGGTGCATCCCGAAGCGCGGGTTGACCGGGATCCCGTCGACGCCGACGATCTCCGGCTCGATCCCACGCCCGATCAGGGCGGCGCGGATCTCCGGCGTCGCGACCGCGTACGCGTCGACGTTGCGATAGATCCAGAACGGGTGCACGACGAAGTCGGTGACGATTCCCATCACCGGCAAGCTCGGATCGTAGAGCCGTTTGTACGCCGACATCACGCCGCAGGGAAACGCGTGCGTGCACACGACCGCGCTGGGCCGCAACCGCTCCATCAAGCCGCGGATGTTGCGCGCGGTGAACTCGCTCGCCCACACGCGAAAGCCGCCGGCGGCGGTCGCGCGCTCGGCGCGGTCGTAGATGAAGCCGTAGAGCTGCGGGATGGTGCGCACCATCCCGATGTAGCCGTCGCTGACGACCTTCGAGAACAGCGAGGCGGCGTAACGATAGCTGTCGACGACCTCGCCGCGGATGCCGCGCGCGGCGAGGCGCACGCGCACGGCGTCGGCGGCGGCGCGATGGCCTTCGCCGACCCGTGCGGACAGGAAGACGACCGGGCCGCTTACGCCTGTTCCTCCGGCGGCGCCGACTCCTCGGCGAGGACGAAGAAGTCGTCGAGGATCTCCTGCGCGAGCTCTTCGTCGTCGAGCAGCTCGCCGAACTGATCCGTCACCACGAACTCGTCGCTCGCCTCGTTGTAGCACACGGCGTACGCGTTGCCTTCGTCGTCCTCGACGAGACCCACGACCTCGAAGCGATGCTCGGTCCCGTCGTCCATGTGCAGCTCGAGGACGTCCTTGAGCTCGAGCGGCTGCTTCTCGCCCGTCCCGGCGGGCGTCGTCCCGTTGTGATCGATGACGGTCTCCTTACTTGAGATACCGCGCGACGTTCGCGTTGTGCTCGGCGAGCGTTGCTGCGAAAGCGTGGCGTCCGTCGCCTTTGGCCACATAGTACAGATAGTCCGTGTGTGACGGGGCGAAGGCCGCATCGAGCGAGGGCTTGCCCGGGTTTGCGATCGGGGTCGGGGGCAGCCCGGCGTTCCGGTAGGTATTGTACGGCGAGTCGATTGCGAGGTCACGTTTCGTGATCACGTCGTGGTGTTCCGCGAAGACGTACTCGATCGAGGCGTCGATCTCCAGCGGCATCCCACGGCGCAGCCGGTTGTAGATCACCGACGCG
>JAFAKB010000002.1 GCA_019235885.1 Candidatus Eremiobacterota bacterium
TACGCTGAACCGGCTGCTCGTCGCGCTCGAGTCGGAGCAGGGAGCACCGCCGTCGCTCAGCCGAACCAGCGCGAACGGCATGTACATTTACGACGTCACGACGACGTCGTCGACGCAGACCGGCACTCGCGGGTGCGACGGCGACACGGGCGTAACACTCGGGGCGTCAACCGTCGTGCAGACCGCCTTCCAAGTGCTCTCGAACCGCCCCCTCGCAGCCGCGTACAAACCATAACGCCTCGCTACGAACGCGGGTAGACTCGGGCCGATGGGGCGCATTCTCATTGGCACGAGCGGCTGGACGTACAAGGACTGGCGCGGGCGGTTCTACCCGCAGAAGCTGCCGCAGCGCGAGTGGCTGGCGTACTACGCGCAGCGCTTCCCGACCGTCGAGCTGAACGTCACCACGTACCGGCTGCCGAAGGAGCACGATCTCGTGCGCTGGGCTGCCGTTCCGCCGGGATTCGTCTACACCGTCAAGCTCAGCCGGCTGATCACGCACCGCAAGCGCCCGGGCGAGCCGCGCGCGTTCGTCGACAACTACATGCGCGCGATTGCGCCGCTGGAGCCGCACGTCGCGAACGTGCTGGCGCAGTTTCCGCCCTGGTTCGCGCGCGACGACGACGCGCTGCGCAACTTCCTCGGCACGCTGCCGCCGCACCACCGCTACGTCGTCGAGTTTCGCGATCCGTCCTGGTACGTCGAGGCGGTGTACGCGCTGCTGCGCGAGCGCGGGATCTCGCTGTGCCTGCACGACCTGCGCGGCAGCATCGCGCCGCTCGTCGTCACCGGCCCGGTGCTGTACGTGCGCCTGCACGGACCGGTGCGCGCCTATGCGGGCTCGTACCGGCGCGCGAAGCTCGAGCAGTGGGCGGCGACGATTCGCGCGCTCGCGCCGCGCGTCGACGCGACGTTCGTCTACTTCAACAACGACGAGAAAGCGTACGCGCCGAAGAACGCCGTGACGCTGCGCGAGCTGCTCGGCGTCTGACCGTCCGAGCACCTGAGAAGGGCTCGCACGTTTTGTGGACGGACAGGCAGGTGCTCCGATGCCGGGCGGCGGAGAGCCGCCTTCCCTTGGTGACCAAGCGCTATGTCGGCGTCGTCTTTGCGATGTTGATGGCCTGGCCGGTCGCCGGCTGCGCGGTGGCCGGGAACGCCGACCGGCCCGACCCGGCCGCTCTCGCCGCAGCGATCGACGCATACCTGACCGACCACCCCGAGCCCGTTTGCACGGACCCGCTGTTCCTGCCGTACGACGAGCGGGCCGACGGCCGGGAAGACCCGGCGCTGCGCGGCGCGCGCCGTGAGGAGCTGCGCTGGCTCGACGGTCTCGCCGGGGCCGGTTTGCTCATCAAGGCCCGCACCACCGCGCGCGGGACGGCGATCTCCGGGCCGACGCCGGTCGAGGAGTACGCGCTGAGCGCCGAGGGCCGGCGCGACGTGACCGACGCGCGCCTGGTCGACCTCGGCTCGCCGGCGCGCTTCTGCATCGCGCGCACCCGGGTCGGAACGGTCGTCGGGATCACGCCGCGCAACGACAGCGGCGCGCAGAGCGCGCTCGTCCGGTACCGCCCCGCGCTCGCGCAACGCGCCGCGTGGACGACGAAAGCGCGCGCGAAGACGGCGCTGCCGTGGCTCATCGAGTGGGCGAGCGCGCAGCTCAGCGAACGCCGCGTGAAGCTGCGCCGAACCGCGAGCGGCTGGATCGTCCTGTAGCGGCCGCGGCTAGCGGAGCGGCACGCCGAGCCTACTGCGTTCGCCGGCGGGCCACGAGCGCGCGCAACACCATGCGATCGCGCCGCCGGTCACGAGCAGGCACAGCGGGTTGAAGTTGAGCTGGCGTGAGGCGAAAAAGAGCGGTGCGATGAAGGCGGCGCCGAGCAACAGCCGCGTGCGCGCAGGCTCAGCGAGCCTCGCGGCAGCATAGGCGATCATCGGTAGTGCGAGGGCCGCGTCGTACGCCCACGCGTGCGGGCTGAGCGCCAGACCGATCAGCGCCGCGGCGCTTCCCGCTTCCGCCGATGAAGCTCTTCGCAATGCCGCTGCGGCGACGAGCGCGACGACGAACGCGATGCACGCCGCCGTCATGGCGCTCGTGCCGGTTCGAATGAGTACGCCGGGAAGGCTGATCGCGAAGGGCGCGTTCACGCTGAAGTCGCCGGCGGCGAACGTCGCGAGGAGATGCGCCCAGGTGGACGGCCAGTCCCAGTCGCCGCCGGTCGCGGTGACGCTGATGCCGTACCACATCAGTGCCGTTGCGGCGATCGCGGCGAGCTCGCGCCAGCGCGAGCGCACGATCAGCAGCGCGATCATCGGCAACGCGTACGTGGGCTTGTAGAGGAGCAGGCCGATCGGAAGCGCGGTCAGCGCCACGGAGTTGCGCGCCATCCCCGCGATCGCGAACTGCGCGAGCAGCAGCCCGAAGGGCGCGTTCTGACCGATGATCGCGGCGGCGTAGACGACCGGCGACCACAGCGCGTACAGGCCGACCGCCGTTGCGCGGTCGAGGCCGTACGTGCGTGCCGCGATCAGCCCCGCAATTGCGGCGCACGCCAGCATCAGCACGCCGTTCACCACGAAGCTCGTCGCGAGCGGAACGTGCGCGAACGGTGCGAGCGCCCAGGCGGCGCCGGGCAGATAGAAAAACGATTGCCACGCCGCGGGCGGCGCGAGCAATTCCGGCGTCCCGACACGCGCGCCCGCTGACGCGAAGACGCGCCAGTCGCCCGCCCCGTGGGCGATCGACCAGCCCGCGGCGCTCGCGATGAGGACGGCCAGCGTGCCGCTCCATGCCCACAGCAGCGTTCGCGTCAGGACAGTGCGCCGGGGCGCGAGATCGCGGTAAGAGAATTGCGTTGCGAGCGGTGTGCTGGTCACGACACCGCCACCAGAACGGCCTCGCTCGCGGGCCGGCCCGCACGACCGGAGAAGAGCCGGCGGATGCGCGCGCGCAGCGGCTGTTCGACACCATGATGGAGCGCCCAGCTGAGCGCAAGCGTCATCCCGAGGGCGAGCGGAACGATCAGCGGGTGCCGATCGCCGATCGTATGGCGCAGCAGCGAGATCACCGCGAGGTGGCACAGATAAAACGCATAGCTCATCTCGCCGAGCCGCACCATCACCGGGTGCGAAAGCGCCCTGGAAATCAACCCGCGCCGGCACGCGAAGACGTACACGACCGCCGACCATGCCGGTATGAGCCAGGCCGAGAACCGCAGCGACAACGGCAGCAGCGGAGAGACGTAGATGCAGACGGCCGCTCCCGCCAGCGCCAGGATCTCGATGCTCGTAGGGCGCAACGGCCACCGCACGGAGACGCCCACGCGGAGAAACGCGGTGCCGAGCAGCATTCCGAGCACGAAGTCGACCAGCCTTGCGGGCGGAAACACGTAGAGACTCCAATCGTCGATCCGGGCCGGAATCGGGGCGACGACGGCGAGCAACAGCAGCCATACAGTGACGGCGAGGAGCAGAACGCGAGCGGCCGGCGCGCCCCGCGTTACGCGGAACATCGCCACCGCAACGAAGGGAAAGAGCACGTAGAAGAACGCTTCGACCGAAAGGCTCCAGGCCGGGCCGTTGATTCCGAAGTGGATTGCCGTCGCCGGCACCCAGCTCTGGAGCAGCGTCAGCTGAAAGACCACGGCCCGGATGCGCTCGCCGGACGGCTCGCCGTCCCAAGCGATGCCTCCCACGCTCGCCAACACTCCCAGCATGATCAGCGTCGATACGACGAGCAGCGGGTAGATGCGCGCGATGCGCGACACGTAAAACGCGGCCAGCGCCGAGCGACTCGGAGTGCCGTCGAAGACGTGGCGGTACGAATACGTCAGAATGAAACCGGAGAGGACAAAGAAGAAACCGACGCCCGCATAGCCGAACGAGAACGTGTAGGCGACCGCCATCGCCGGCGGGACGTGCCACAGAAAGACGAGCAGCGCCGCGAAGAAGCGCAGCGAGGTCAGAGGCTTTAGGTCTTCGCGGTTCACGGGCAGGCCGGCGCGGTGCGCAACTCCGGCACCACGTCCCTGCGGCCTGCGCTCGCGAGCTCCACGGTAAGCGCGCACAGGACGATCAACGCGCCCCACATCGGCAGGCGAATCAGAAAGTCCGCCCCGTTCGCGGCGTGCGCGAGCATGAACTGCTCCCACGCGAGCTCGGCAAAGTCGCCCGCCGCCGGTGCTCCGAGCGCCACCGGGCCCGCATCCGTGACGAGCGTGCACAGAGCCACCGCGATCGAAAACAGGGCCCCGACCGCCAGCGCCGGCACGAGCGAGCGATGTCTCCAGTACACGAGAACGGTCGCGGCGACGACCGACAAGAGCGGACCCGGAAGACCACCGACGGCCTTCCAATGCGCTGCGAGACCCACGAGCGCGGCTGTCGCCCACGCCCGGCGCGGCGTCTTCGCCGCGATCAGCAACGCCGCCGGAAGAACGAAGATGAAGTCGGTCGCGTGGATGAACGTGCCGCCCAACACCGCGAACAGCGGCGGCACGACGACCAGCGCAGCCGAATTCTCCAGCCGCGCTGCGACGACGCGCGCCACGAACACGCCGCCGAGCCCGACCACGGCGTACTGGACCGCGCCGGCATGGACCGCCGAAGACGCCGGCACCCCGAGCGCAGCGAGAATCGCGGTGAGGCTGAACTGGCCGGGGCCGTAGACTTCGCTGCGCGCGTGGAGCGGCAGCACCTCGGTGAAGTACTCGCGCACCACCGGCCAGGACACGGTCGCGATCGCGAGCGCTACGCCGGCTGCGCCCGTCGCGACAAGAACCAGCCGCGTCTTTTTGCGCCACAGAAACAGCGAAAGGCACACGCAGAGGCCGACGTGCGGCTCGACCATCATCGCCGATGCCGCCAGCGCGGCGAAGCGGTCGCGGTCCTGGCGTACCAGAACGGCGGCGGCCGTCAAGGCACACGCGAGCACGAGCAGCGGCTGCCCCAGCATCACGACGACCCACGCGAACGGCGCGGTGGCGAAGAGCACCGCCATGACCGGGATACGCGTCAGCCGGTGCAAGAGCACGACGGTGACGCCGAAGGCGCCGACCGAGACCACGTCGAGCAGATGCTGCGCCAAACGGAAGGGGACCATCGCGACCACACGCAGCGCTCCCAGCACGTAGGGCGGCAACGGCGCCGGCATGACCGCGAGCTGCATCAAGAACGGTCCGGTCGCGACGCGGTGCTCGCACGCCGCGAGCGGCATGACGCGGTACGGGTCCGCCCCGTGCGCGACCGCCTCGCCGGCGCAGTAAAACGCTGCGAAGTCGCAAGCCCGTAGGCCCGCGTCGATCGCCAGCGGGATCGCGAGGTCGGCGATCAGGACCGTGAGCGCCAAAGCGCCGGCCCACCACGTCACCCGGCGTGCGAGACCGTTCATCGCGTTCGCGCGAGCAGCAGGGAACGCACGTACAGCCGAGTCAGACCGTTCGCCGCAAGAACGTGCCAAGCTCGAGAGCGCTCGGCGAGAAGGCTGTCGAGGGCGCCGTCGCGTCGGACCAGGACCGCATCGACGCGATACCGATCGAGCACAACGTCCCAGCCACGGTTCCCGCGCACGATGACGCGATAGTCGTGCCAGACGTCGGGCGGGTACGGATCGCACCGTCCGTCCATGAAGAACTGCGCCGGTTGGCCAAGAAGCAAGCTGCACCACGCGAAATCTTCGCACAGCACGCGCGGCGGTTCGTGCGCTTGCGCCAGCAGCGTGTGCACGGGGCTCAGCGGCAGCGCGTCACCGGCAGCCGGCGCGCCGCGCCACGAGATCGCCGTGATCGCGATGCCGCAGCACGCGACCGCGGCGAGCGTCGCCCACGCGCCGCCGCGCGCAGCCGGATGCGCGCGCACCGCGCCGGCGCGCGCTCGCGGCAGCGCGGCGAACGCGATCGGCGCGGCGACCAGCGCGAATACCGGGACGTTCCGCACCGCGCAGAACAGCAGCAGCGCGAATGCCAGCGCGAGCAGCCGGTCGCGCAGCGAGGCGCGCACGCCGAACGCCGCCAGCACCAGCACCAGCGGCAGCGCGCCGGCGAGGAAGCCGGCGTTGCTGATGCTGGTCGCCGTCCACTCGTCGATCGAGTCGCGGATCGGGCTGGTCAGCAGCGCCCCCGCGTAGCGCGCCAGATCGACGCCGAGCGGCGTCGCGAGCGTCGCCGCGCCGCACGCTGCGGCGATCATCGTCGAACGGCGCACGGCCGCAGACCAGGCGCGGTCGCGCATCACCGCGGCCAGCGCGATCAATGCCGCGGTCGCCGGGGCGAGAAACGCGCTCGCGTGCAAGTTCGCCCACACGGCGGTCGCGGGGACCGCCGCCCACGCCCACGGTCCTTCGATTTCCAGCAGCAGCACGACGACCGAGAGGCAAGCCCAGCCGAGGACTTGCGCGCGCACGCCGAACGACTGCAGCATCGCGAACGCGCAGACGAGCACCGCGGCCGACGCGCCGGTCGGCGAGACGCCGCGGCGCGCGCAGCGCAGCACCACCGTCGTCAACACGAGCGCCGCGGCGAGCGCGCACAGCACCGGCAGCGCCCACCGCAGCGCATGATCGCCGGTCCACGCCAGCGCGGTCGAGAACAGCCACTCGTGCGGGGTCCACGGCGCGCCGTCGGCGGCGAACGTCTCGGGGCCGAGCGCGCGCGGGATCGCGTGCTCGCGCAGGATCCGCTCGCCGAGCCAGCGCTGCCAGAGCAGATCGCCGTCGCGCGCCGGAAAGCGCAGCGCGAGCGCCGTCAGCCAGCCGGTGACCGCGGCTACGCACGCCCACGGCAGCAGCGCGTTCGGATCGACCCGGCGGCGCGGCGCGGCGCTCATCACCCGGGCTGCGTCGCGACGTCCCGCGCGCCGAACGCGACGCGCCGCGCCTCACCGGCGCCGGCGTACGCCGCGCTCGCGATCGCGAACAAGCCGCACGCCAGCCCGGCCATCGTCGGGATGCGCAGCCACTGCATCATCACTGAGGGCCGCATCAGCGCGGCGTGCGAGAAGTCGCCCCAGCTCAGCTCGGCCAGCGCGCCGGCCGGATACGCATGCGCGACGAAGTGCGTCGGCGCGGGTCCCAGCCCGAGCAGCGCCAGTACCAGCATCGAGAGCGCGATCGCCGCGGCGAGCAGCGTCAGCACCAAGCCGGCTCGCCGGCCGATCATCAGCGCCGCGGTCGAGCCGACCAGCAGCGGCGCGCAGCCCGACAGCACGCTGGAGCTCATCACGTTCCACGGAATCATCGCCAAGGCGACGCCGGCCGCCGCCGCGACGCGCACGCGCTCGTACCGCACGAAGACGTACAGCATCGCCGGCAGCGCGATCGCGAGCTGCTGATGGTGCACGTGCACGCCGCCGAAGACCGCGAACGCCGGCGGGATCACGATCGTCACCGCCGCGTCGCCGGTCAGCGCGCGCAACCGCTGCGCGACGGCGATTCCCGCGAGCACCATCACCGCGAACATCGCCTCGCCCCAGCGAATCGCGGCGTGCGCGTCGACGCCGGCCGACGTAAGGATCGAGGTGAGGCTGAACTGCCATTCGTAGCTGTTGGCGAGCGCGTGCGCCGGGACGACGTCGCGCACGTACGCCACGCTCACCGGCCACCCGACCGCGAACACGCACGCCGCGGCCAAGCCCGCGCCCCACGCGACCAGCGGCACGCGCATCCGCGGGAACGCGACGAACGCGGCCGCGATCGCCGCCAACGCGACGTGCGGCTCGATGCTCGCCGCAGCCAGACACGCGGCCGCCGTCCACCAGCGCTCCTTGCGCACGAACAGCGCCGCGCCGGCGAGCGCCGCGAAGACGAACGGCATCGGCTGGCCGACGTAGTACGAGACGCTCGCCGTGATCGCGGCGAGCGCGAGGTTCAGCACGGCGCTCGACGCGCCGGTGACGCGCTGCAGCGCCGCGACGGCGACGCCCATCGCGCCGATCGAGAGCAGCGCGAACGCGAGCGCGGCGAGCGGGAACGGCAGGCGCGAGAACGGGACGAACAGCAGCAGCGCGTACGGCGGAAGCGGCGCGGGCAGCGCGACCGGGCGCAGGAACTTCGGCTCGGCCGGCGGGCCGGCGGTCGCCTCGCACGTGCGCAGCGGCTCTTCGAGGTACGGGTTCGCGCCGTCCGCGATCGCCGCGCCCGCGCAGTAGAACGCGCGGAAGTCGCCCATCACGTAGGTCGGCTCGCCCAGCCCGTTGATCGCGATCATCGCGGCGAAGATGAGCGGCGCGATCAGCCACGCCGCCCAGCGCCCCGCGCGCGCCGCCGTCATTTCGTGAGGATCTCCGGCGTCATCACGAACACGACGTCGGTCTGCTGGTTCTGATAGCGCGTGGAGCGGAACAGCTTGCCGAGCACCGGGACGTCGCCGAGCACGGGAATCTTGTCGATCACGCGCTGCTCCTGACGGCGCAGCAGCCCGCCCATCACGATCGCTTCGCCGGCTTTGGTGACGACGTCGGTCGAGAGCTTGCTGGTCTTCAGCGCGGGTACGACGAAGCCGTTCAGCGAGACGCCGTCTTGGAAGTCGAGGTCCGAGACCTCCGGCGCGATCACCGTCTCGACGCCGCCCTCGGGCAGGATCGTCGGCGTCACCACCAGCTTCACGCCGAACTCCTTGTACTGGATCGCGATCTGCTGCGGCCCGGCGGCGACGGGGATCGGGATCTGCCCGCCGACCAGAAAGTTCGCTTCGTGGCCGGGCATCGTCACCATGTCGGGCGACGAGAGCAGTCGCGCGTGCGTGGTGTTCAGAATGAGGTTCAGCGTCGGCGCGAGCGTTATCGAGCGGAAGAATCCGCCGATCGTGAAGGCGCGCCCGGCGTTGATGGGTCCCGGGCTGCTCCCGCTGCTGTACGGGCTCTCGACGACCGGGAACTGCGGCGGCGCGAGCGTGTAGGTGCCGTCCTGGTGGAAGATCGCCGACTGCAGGTTGAAGCCGAGCTGCTTGAGCGCGACGTCGTCGACCTCGAGCACGTACACCTTGACGTCGACCTGGCTGACCGTCGCGGTCTCGATGCGGTCGATCACCTTGCCGTCGATCGCGAGGTACGGGCCCGCCAGCGCGCGCACTTTGTGCAGCACGCCCTCCGCGGTCGTGCGGTCCTGCACCGAGCCGCTGACGATGAGGTTTCCTTTCACGTCGCGGTCGACGCGCACGCCGGCCGTCGCCGGCGAGGAGGCGAGCTCGTTCTGCAGCGGTCCGAGCGGCTTGGCGACCGTGACCGCGTTGACGAGGTTGAACTTCCCGGCGGCCGCGACCGGCTCGAAGTGCGAGACGACGTCGCCGAGATGGACGAGCGCCTCGCCGTTCGCGACGGTGCCGGTGAGCACGATCGAGTTGTCGAGCGCTTCGACCTTGACGTCGCGCTCGGTCACCGCGTTCGAGAGCATCTCGCGCAAGCTGTCCAAGCTCTGCTGCGTCACCGTGACGTCGTAGGTGTGCCGCCCGGCCGAGGTCCACACCAGCACCGTGGTCCGCCCGGCGGCGCGCCCGCTGACCACGATCTCGGCGTTTCCGATCGCCAGCACGCCGGCGATCTTTCCGTCCCCTACCGCGACCCGCGTGAGGTGCGGCGTCTCGACGACGGTCGACTGTCCGGTGCGCACGGTGATCGGGATCATAGCGTCCGCGTTGACGCAGAGCGGCGCCGCAGTGACGGCGATCACTGCGGCCGCGGTAACGAGCGCGCGAAGCGTGTGTGGCAAAGCAAAATCCTCTCCCGGCAAACGGTCCGAGCCGGTTTTGATGAGTATGCCAGATGCTCGCGTTGACCGTGCGTTGACAGGGCGTTGTCAGTCCGTCAATTCTTCCGGAACGCTCTTTTCAAGGGTCCCTGCGGCGTGTACGATGCGGCCACGATGCACATCAGCAGCCGTTCCACCGCCGCTCTTCTCGCCGTTACGGCAGCGCTCTGCGCGCCGGCCGCGGCGCGGGCGGCGGATGCGCCTGCTGCACCGCTCATCACGCTGACTGCAGCGCGGGCGGTGGGAACCGAAGCGGTGACGGTCTCCGGCACCGCTCCGACCGGCTCGACGTTGGATGTCTCGCTGTACGTTCGGTACTCGCGCGACCTTCCGACCGTGCTCGTGAGCCGCAGCGCCGTCGCGACCAAGGACGGACGCTATCAAGCCACGCTGCGAACCGCCCCGGCGTACTTTCGCGACGCGATCCTGACGGTCGTCGTTCGCGATCCCGCCACCGGTTCCGACGCTCGCGCGACGTTGAACGTCGCAGCCCCCAACGTACCGGCGCCGCCGGACGAAACCCCCGCTTCCGTGCAGCACTAGCACATCGTTAAGGAGAACATCCGTGAACAACATTCTTCGCTCCGTCATGCTCGACGAATCCGGCCAGGGTCTCGCCGAGTACGGTCTGATCCTCGGTCTCGTCGCCGTCCTCTGCATCGGCGCCGTCACGTTCCTGAGCACCAACATCAAGGGCGTCCTCAGCGGCGCGGGCAACAGCATCTAAAGGCTCTGCCCCAATGCTGAACGTGGGATCGGGCGCGCTTTTCCCGGCTGCCGCCGTCGCGATCGGCCTCGTCGCAGCGCAGTGCGTCGCAAGCGCGCTTGCAGTGCACGACCGCATCACCGACGTCGCCGCCGCGATCTGGTCGGTGCTCTGATGCTGGTCATGCTCCGCGACGAGGGCGGCCAAGGACTCGCCGAGTACGGCGTCATCCTCGGTTTCGTCGCGGTGCTCTGCATCGGCGCCGTCGCATACTTCGGCTCGCAGCTGCTCGGGAAGTACAACGACATCGGAACGAGCTACCCATGAGCGCGGCGACGATCGTTCTGGTCGCCGCCACCTGCGCGGCGGCGGCGGTCGACGTTCGGACACGGAAGATTCCGAACGCGCTGACCGCCGCCACCGCGCTGCTCGCCCTCGCCGTCCACGTTCCCGAAGGCATCGCTCCCGTTCTCATCGCGCTCGCTACGATGGCCCTGGCGTTTCTCGCCGGGTCCGTCGCATTCTCCGCCGGCTGGTTCGGCGGCGGTGACGTCAAGCTGATCGCCGCGTGCTGCGGTGTGGTCGGCGGAATCGCCGCCCTCTCGCTGGTCCTCGACATCCTCGCCGCCGGCGCCGTGCTCGCGCTCGTCACCGCGGCGTTTCGCGGGCGCCTCGTGGCGCTCGTGCGCAGCACCGTCGCCGTCGCCTCGCACGGCGCTCCGGTCGAAAAGAACACGCTGCCCTACGCGGTCGCGATCGCGGCCGGCAGCATCATGTACGCCGTCTCGGCCCTCGTCCCGGTTCTGAGGTTTGCTCCGTCATGAAAAACGCTCGTCGCGTCCCGCTGTTCGTCGGTATTCTGCTCGCCCTCGGAACCGGCGTGCTGCTGCTCAACTACCTCAACTCGCTGCGCGCGTCGGTCACGACCGTCGAGATGCGCCACGTCTTCGTCGCCTCGCGCGACGTGCCGGCGCGCGCGCTGCTGAACGACTCGTTCGTCGCCGAGGCGACGCGCCCGGCGACCGAAGTGGACCAGGACGCGGTGACCGACCGCAAGCAGGTCGACGGCAAGTACTCGCTCATCACGATCCCGGCCGGCAGCGTGCTCACGCAGTCGAAGATCGGCGAAGGCGGCGCGGACGCGCTGCCGGCGCGGCTGCCGATCGGAATGCGTGCCGTCAGCATCTCGATCGACCGCGTGAAAGGCGTCGCCGGGCTCATTCAGCCGGGCGATCGCGTCGACGTGATCGCGGTTCCGCCGCGCGTCGGCTCCGAAGTTCCGAAAGCCTCGGCGATCCTGCGCGGCGCGCTCGTGCTCGCGATGGGCAACGCCGTCGAGACGACCAGCGCGACGCCCAGCCCCGACAACCAGAACCTCACCACCGTCACGCTCGCGCTGACGCCGAAGCAAGTCGATCTGCTCGCGTCGGCCGACTTGAACACGACGCTGCGCCTCGCGCTGCGCCCGCCGAAAGAGTCGATCCGCGCGTATCCCGCCGAACCGCTCGCGCTCGGCGTCCCCGACAAACAGCCTGCGCAAGCGCCACCGCCGGCCGCCGCCGCGCCGCCGGCGACGGTCGTCGCGACCCCCGCGGTCGTCGCGACCGCGCCCAAGCCCGCGCCGCCCCCGCCGGCCGCGCAGCCGCTCGGCACCGTGCCGGTGATCGAGCTCGACCGCACCGAGGCCGGCTCAGTACGTCAATGAGCCTGCGCGTCTTCGTTGTCGTAGGCGCGAAGGGGGGCGTCGGCGCGTCGAGCATCGCGATGAAGCTCGCCGAGCAGTTGCCCTCGTTCGGCCCGCGCGTCGTCGTCGACGCCGATCTCGCCGGGCGGCGCACGCTGGCGGTGTGGTACGACGTGGCGAAAGAGCTCGATCTCGGGCGCGCTCCCGGGACGCCGGCCGTCGTCGCGAAAGGCCAGCTCTCCGTGGTCGAGCTGGCGCGCTCGTACGAAGACGGCTTCGCGGTGCGGGCCGAAGCCGTCGACGCGTTCGCCGCGAAACTGCCCGACAACGCGCTCGTCGTCGTCGACGCGCCGCAGCCGTTCGCCGCGACGGTTCGTCCGTTCGTGATCAGCGCCGCGAAGATCGTCGTGGTGAGCGAACCGACGCTGCTGGGCATCGGCTCGGCGCAGTCGATGCTCGCCGCGCTCGAGCGTTTCGGCGTCCCCGCCGAGCGGATCGGGTTCGTGCTGAACGACTTGCGCGGCACCGCCGAAGTGCGCGGCCGCGAGATCCAAGAGACGCTGCGCGTCCCGATCGCCGGTGAGCTGCCTTCGCCGCGCGACCGCGGCTGGGGCCGCGCGTTCGGGCGCTTCTGTGACGGGCTCGCGACGCTGCCGGCCGCCGAGCCGCTGACCGGCCTGCGCGCCTCGACCGCGAACCCGATCGGCGATCGCCGCTATGCGCCGCGTCCCGACGTCGAGCCGGCCCCGACGCCCGCGTTTCCCGGCACCGCCGCCGCCAGCGGCGCAGCGACGGTGTTCGCCGCGCCGCCGATCCCCGGGATCGATCCGAAAGTCGGCGAGCGGCTCAAGAAAGAGCTGCACGCGCGGATGCTCACGAAGATCGACTTCTTGGCGGCGGCGCGCGCGCAGGGCGACGCGGCGAAGTTTGCCGAGCTGCGCGCGCAGGTCAACGCGATCGCCGACGAGTTTCTCGCCGGGCGCAACGACGTCACCTCGGCGGAGCAGGCCTCGCGGCTGCGGCACGAGGTCGTCGAAGAGGCGCTCGGGCTGGGTCCGCTCGAGAGCCTGCTGCACGAGCCCGACGTCACCGAGATCATGGTGAACGGGCACGCCAACGTCTACATCGAGCGCAGCGGCGCGATCGAGCAGACGCCGAAGCAGTTCGTCGACGACGGCCAGGTGCGGCTGGTGATCGAACGCATCATCGCGCCGCTCGGGCGGCGGCTGGACGAGTCGAGCCCGATGGTCGACGCGCGCCTCCCCGACGGCTCGCGCGTCAACGCGATCATCGCGCCGCTCGCCGTCGACGGGCCGACGCTCACGATCCGCCGCTTCGGCACCAAGCGCTTCGGCGTCGACGACTTGATCGCGGTCAACGCGATCACCGCGCCGGTCCTTGACTTCTTGCGCGCCGCCGTCGAGGCGCGGCTGAACATCGTCGTCAGCGGCGGCACCGGGGCCGGCAAGACGACGCTGCTGAACGCGCTCTCGAGCTTCATCCCCAAGCGCGACCGCATCGTCACCATCGAGGACGCGTGCGAGCTGAAGCTCGCGCAGCCGCACGTCGTGCGCCTGGAGGCGCGCCCGCCGAACCTCGAAGGGAAAGGCGCGATCACGATCCGCGACCTCGTGCGCAACGCGCTGCGCATGCGCCCCGACCGCATCGTCGTGGGCGAGTGCCGCAGCGGCGAGGCGCTCGACATGCTGCAGGCGATGAACACGGGCCACGACGGCTCGCTGACGACGATCCACGCCAATACCGCGCGTGACGCGCTCTCGCGCATCGAGACGATGGTCCTCATGGCGGGGTTCGATCTGCCGGTCCGCGCGATCCGCGAGCAAGTCTCCAGCGCCGTCGACATCGTGGTGCAGGTCGCGCGCTTGCGCGACGGCTCGCGCCGCGTCACCGGGATCAGTGAGGTCGTCGGGATGGAAGGCGACACGGTGACGATGCAGGAGCTCGTTCGCTACCGGCAGCGCGGCGTCGACGCGCAAGGGCGCGTGCTCGGCGAGTTCGAGCCGTGCAGCGTGCAGCCGGACTGCCTGACGCGCTTCGCCGAGCTCGGCATCAACTACGACCCGGTGACCTTCCAGATGCCGGTCCCGGCGGTGAAGCGCGCCGAGGCGTCGTGGCTGCGGTAGCACCGATCGCGATCCTGCTCGGCGCGATCGGCGCGGTCGCGCTGCTGTTCAACTCGTTCTCGAACCCGTTCCAGGCGCACTTCGGCAAGTTCGGCGAGCGCTTCGCGACCGATCTCGAAGCGGCCGGGATGACGATGGAGCCGCAAAATTTCGCCTTCGTCCTCGTCGGCGTCGCGCTGGTGCCGTGGCTCGCGCTGCTCGTGCTGCTCCGTCCCGCGCCGCTCGCCGGCGTGCTGATGCTCGCCGCCTCGGCGCTGTTCGCGTACTTCGGCGGGCGCGCGTTTCTCAAACAGCGCCGCGTCAAGCGCATCGCACTGTTCACCGACCAGCTCGAGGGCGCGCTGCGCACGCTCGCCGGCGGCGTCCGCGTCGGGCTCGGCATCCGCCAAGCGCTGACGATCACCAGCGAGCAGAGCCGCGAGCCGGCGAAGAGCGAGTTCATGCGCGTCGTCGGCCTGAGCAACTTGGGGTTGAGCATCTTGGATGCGTTCGACCAGCTCGCGCTGCGCATGACGAACACCGAGACGGCGGTGCTGGCGCGCGTGGTGCGCGTGCAGTCGCAGACCGGCGGCGATCTGGGCACGGTGCTCGAAGGCCTGGCCGGCACGATCCGCGACCGCCGCCGGCTGCGCCGCCGCGTCCGCGCGGTGACGGCGCAAGGCCGCGCCACGGCGTGGCTGCTCGGCCTTCTCCCGCTCGGCGTCGGCGCGTTCGTCCTCACACAGGACGAGCTGCGCGACGCCATGCTCCAGACGCTCCCCGGGCACATCTTCTTGGCGGTGGCGCTGCTGCTGGATGCGGTTGCCGTCTTCGTGCTGGTTCGCATGACGAGGATCGATCCGTGATCGGCGTCTCGCCGTATGCGGTCGCGGGCTGCGGCGCGATCTCGGCGTTCATGATCGTCCTCTCGACCTTTCCGGCGCAGAGCCCGATGGCGCGCCGGATCAGGAAGATCGAAGCGATCCGTGAGAAGAGCGTCCCGGCCCGGCTCACGATCATCGAGCAGATCGTCACCAAGGAGCAGAGCTCCCGCTTGCAGCAGCGGCTGATCGAAGCCGGCTGGTACGGCGTCACCCCGCTGGCGATGACGATTCGCGGGGTCGGAGCGCTCGGCTTCGGCGTCGCGGTCTGCCTGATGTCGCTGATCCTCTTCAACGGCAACCTGCTCGGCGTGCTGGCCGGCCTGTTCGGCGCGCTGGTGGCGTGGCGCGTCCCGAGCATCATGCTGTCGCGCGCAGTGAAGGCGCGTAAGGAAAGCGTTCAGCGCGAGTTGCCGGACTTTCTGGACTTCTTGGGCAGTACGGTGCAGGCGGGACTCGCGCTCAACGCCGCGCTGGTGCAGTCGGTCGATGCGACGCGCGGCCCGCTCAAGGAAGAGCTCACCTCGATGCTGGCCGAGATCCGGCTGGGGCGCCCGCGCGCCGACGCGTTCAACGCGCTCGCCGACCGCGTCAACGAAGAGTCGACGACGACGATGGTGACCGCGCTCGTGCAAGCGGAGCGGCTCGGCTCGAACCTGAGCGACGTGCTGATGGAGCTCGCGCGGGAGACGCGCGACCGCCGCTGGATGCGCGCCGAGGAGAAAGCCGCGCAGCTGCCGATCAAGATGATCCTGCCGATGGCGGCGTTCATGATCCCCTCGCTGTACTTGATGATCTTCGGGCCCGTCGTCGCGCGGCTGCTGATGAACCGATGAGCCTGGCCATCCTCGCGGCGCTCGCCGCACTCGTCTTCGCGCTCGCCGGGTACGGCGGAACGCTGGTCGGCGACGCGCTGTGCGCGGGCTGCGTGCCGTTCGAGGACGGCCCGGCCCCGGTCTCGTTCCGCCGCGGGTGGTTCGCGCTCGCTGCCGGCTGTATCGGGTGCGCACTCGCGCTGCAGCACGAGCCGCCCGCCCAGCTGGCGTTCTCCGCGCTGCTGGTGCTCGCGCTCGCCGGCTGCACCGCGGCCGATCTGCGCTGCGGGATCCTCCCGGACATGCTGACCCTCCCACCGCTGGCGCTCATCGTCGGAATGGGCTACGCGCGGCACGACGTCGGTCCGGCGGTCGGCGGCGCGATCGTTTTCGCCCCGTTCGCCGTGGCCGCGCTCGTGACGCGCGGTCGTGGCATGGGCTGGGGCGATGCGAAGCTCGCCGCGCTCGGAGGCGCGCTCCTCGGCGCGGCCGACGCGACGCTCGCCTTCATGTTCGCCGCCGTCGCCGCATACGTCGTCGCACGCTTGACCGGCGGCCTGCGCACCGTGATCGCCTTCGGACCCTATCTCGCCACCTCCATTGCCGCATCACTCGCCCTCATGAGGACCCCCTGACGTGCCGCTCCTGCGCAACAGCACCACTGGACAGATCGTCGCGACCCGCATCGACCGGCTCTCGTCGTTCCTGCAGCGCGCCGTGGGGTTACTCGTTCGCACGACGATTCGCCCCGACGAGGGCGTGTGGATCACGTCCTGCCGCGCGATCCACACGATCGGGATGCGCGTCGCGATCGACGTGATCTTCGTCGACGGCGAAGGCCATGTGATCCGCGCGGTTCACAACGTGCGCCCCAACCGCATCGCGCTGAGCTGCGCCGGCGCGAAGGCGGTCGTCGAGCTCGGCGGAGGCGCGCTCCGCGAAGTCGACGTCCTCCCCGGGGACCGCCTGGAGCTGGTCAGCTAAGCGATTCGCGGCTACGGCGCGGGTGCGGCGACGAGGGTGCGGATCACCGTCTCTTCGCCGCCGTTGTGCGTGTAGTGCACCGCGATCAGGTAATTCGCCGGCTTGCTCGCAGGCGGGAGCTGCAGCACGGCGTGCTTCGCGCCGGCGGCGATATCGCTCTCGGCGAGCGTCGTCCCGGTTTCGTCCTGCAGCTCGACGTGCATCGCGCTCGGCTGCGGCGCGACGCTGAGATGCAGCGGGCGTCCGGAGACGGCATGTCCGTCGACGGCGACGAGCCCACCGTCGGCGACCGACGTGTCGATCGGGGTGATCCCTTCGGGCGCGACGTCGAGCCCGGCGGCCGATGGTGAAGGCGAGGGTGACGGCGCCGGCGTCTGCGCGGCGTTCGGCGGGACCGAGACGCTCGAGACGGCTTTCGACTTGCCGCGGTGCACGGTGATTTGCGCGGTCATGGGGAGCGCGCGGAACGCTTTCGGGACGCGCAGGCGGATCGTTCCGACGCGCGAGAACGCGCCGGAGGTGATGACCGTTCCGGCGTCGTCGAGCAGCGCGATCGTGCCGCGATCGGCGACGGCAAGGTACGAAGCGAGGACCGTCTCACCGCCCGGCGCGTCGTCCCGGCGCGCCGAGAACGACAGAATTCGCGCCGGGTTCGCGAGCGCGATCACGGGCGCGGCGTGGACCGGCGCCGCGGCGAGGGGCGGGGGCACGCGATTCGGCTCGCGCGCGGACGCGAACGGGATCGCGGCGCAGCTCAACGCGATGCCGACCACCAACAAACTCGCCCCCGCCTTCAGCGCGGAGAACGGCTTCGGTGCCGGCGGGCGCGGCGCTTCGACGCGCAGCATCACGTCGTCGCCGCAAATCTCCAAGTACATCGCCTGATATGCACCGGTCCGCGGCGTCGTCACGGCGAAGCGCGCGTTCCCGACCGAACCGGGCGCGACTTCGACCGAACCGAGCTCATCCACGTCGCCACCGCGCCGCACGCCGACCAGGCGCCCGGAGAGGGCGCCGTCGTGCGTTCCGAGCTTCAGCGTGTACCAGCTGCACCCATTACGGCGGTCGACGCGCTCGACGCGCACGTCGGCCGCGACGCCGCCCGAGGCGAACTGCAGCACGCTGCTCGCGCCGCGGCGGAGATCGCTGCGCCGGTACGGGACGATCGCGTTCATGCCGTCGCGACCGCCGGCGGCGCCGACATGCACGCCAGCGCGCGGCGCCGCGCCTCTTCGCTGTTGCACGCGAGCAGCGACCGCGCCGCTTCGCGCGCGATCTCGAAATCGCCGGTCGCCGCGTGCAGTTCCGTCAGCCGCGTGAGCACTTCGACATAGAGCCCCTCGAAGCGAACGGCGACCTGTTCGAGGCACGGTTCGGGCGCTTCGGCGGCGAGGACCCGGTCCGCGTAGATCCGTTGCGCCACGCGGTAGTGGTGCTTCGCGCCTTCGAGCGCACCGCGCGCGTCGTCGAGCCGGCCCTGCTCGACGCGGTCGATGAAGCGGTGCGCGTCGACCGCGACGGCGCGCACGTTCACTCGCACCTCGCCGGCCGTCTCGAAATAGCGCTCCGGATCGACGGCCGGCGCCGTCTGCGCGATCGCGCGCCGGATTCGGCTGAGCGTGGTGCGGAGCCCTTGCGCGGCGACGGTATGGTTGATCCCGCCCCAGAACGCTTCGAGAAGCCGGTCCCGCGTGGTGCGGCATTCGGGCTGCAGGGCAACAAACGCGAAGACCTGTTGGTCGCGGCGCCGCGAGAAGATCACCGGGTGCCCGGCGATCTCGCAGCGGAAGCGCCCGAAGACGCTCACCGCCATCAGCGGCGGCATCGACATGGTCGTGCGGATGTCGCCTTCGGCGTTCTCGGTGACGGGCGCCGCGAGCCGCGCGATGATTCGGTATGGCCGCAAGCCGGTGCGCGAGCGCACGATCGGAAGTCCGAGCTGGTCGAGCCGCGCGGTCTCCTGATCGGTGGCGAGGATCCCCTTGCGGACCGCGTTGAAAAACACTTCGCACGCCGCGGCGTCGTCGAACCCTTCGCGCTCGACGAACTCGAGCAGCAGGTGGCCGTTGCGCTCGCGCCAGTGCGTGAAAGCGTCGCGCAGCGTGCGCCGGTTCTCCGACGCGTCGCGGATCAGCCACTCGCCGGCGAGCGGCCAGCCGTCGGTGTCGTGCAGCAGCTGCACGAGGTCGACGCGGTCGAACGCGACGCGGTACGCGGTCGCAAGCTCCGCGGCTTCTTCCGTCTCGAACGCCAGCAACTCGTCGGCGCAGACGCGCGCGAAGCCGCGCGCGATCAAGCTCTCCGCCCGGAGGCGCCGGCGCGAGCGGCCGACGAGAACAAGCTTGCGCTCGAGCTCGCCGGCGAGGATCGCGTCGACCAGCTCTTCGTAGACCGCCGCGGCGACGCGGTCGATCTCGTCGAGGACGACGGTCTCGTTCGCCGGCGAGGTGGCGATCAGCTCGAGGAGCCCTTCAGCGGTCGTCCGCGCCGGGACGCGAACGTACGCCGCGCGCCCGTCGCTTCGCGAAACGAACTGGCGCGCGGCGAACGTTTTCCCCGAGCCGATCGGCCCGCACAGGATCCGCACGGCCGCATCGCCCGTCGCGTCGAGCCATTCGAGGACGCGACGGCGCTCGACCCCATTCGAAAGGGGCCGGCTGGATACGGCAGTCGCAGATCGCGCACCGACCAAAACAGTCTCCATACTGTTCACCGGGGTGCTTTACGAATCGTCAACTCCGGGGAGACTATGAAGCCGTTTGCCTTGGATTCCGGGCAATGTGGCGTCCGTCACCCCAAGGCTGTGCGCCGCGTCATGGCGCCCTGGTGGCTTCGCTCACAAGGAGCCGGCGGTCCTTGAGTGCTGCTGAAAGCGCCCGGTACACCGGCCGATACATTGAGGTAGACCCGACATGGAAAGTCCACCGATGCCGAATCGACGCGGCAGCCACGGAGAGCGCGGGCAGGCCTTACCCTTGGCCGGCCGGGCGAAGTCACGCGCGTCGCGTGGGGAGGCAGGGGCCGCGCTGGTCGAGATGACGCTCGTCGCGCCGCTTCTCATCCTGCTCCTGATCGGCATCATCGAGGTCGCGCGCTACGCCACGTTCGCGATCATGGTGGGCAACGCCGCCCGGGCCGGCGTGCAGTACGGTGCGCAGAACATGGTGCTGGCGCTTGACAGCAACGGGATGGCGACTGCCGCCAAGAACGACGCACAGAACATCGCCGGCCTGCAAAACCCGTCCGCCGGCTACTTCTGCAAGTGCTCGGACGGCACGGCCTCGACGTGCCTGCCGACGGACTGCTCATCTTCACACCGGCTCGTCTACGTCCAAGTGACCGTGAGCGGGACGTTCAATTCGATGTTCCACTTCCCGAGCGTGCAAAACACGTTTCCGGTGAGCGCGACCGCCACGATGCGGGTCGCGCAATGAGCGCTGCGCTCCCGTGCGGAGCGCACGAGCGCGGAAACACGCTCGCCGAGTTCGCCGTCGTCCTTACCACGCTGATGATGCTGATCTTCGGAATCGTCGACTTCGGCCGGGCGATGTACGTCTATCACCTCGTCGGCCACGCAGCGCGCGCCGGTGCGCGGTACGCGATCGTTCGCGGCTCCGCGTGCAGCGCGGCCGACTGCCCGGCGACGAACGCGAGCATCCAAACCTACGTCCGCAGTTTGATGCCGGAGCTCAATGCGCCCGACGTGACCGTCACGGCGAACTGGTCGAGCAGCCCCGGCTGTGCGACCGGCGACAACGCCCCGGGCTGCCTGGTGAGCGTGAACGTGGTCTACGATCTGAAGCTCTTCGCGGTCCCGCTCCTGCCGGTCGCGCGCATACACATGAACAGCACCTCGCAGATGGTCATCTCGCAGTAACGGAGCAGAGCCGTCTATTGCATCAAGACGGCCCGGCCGCCGCCGGGGAACGAGGCGTCCGGAACGTTGGTACCGGCGCCGTTGATCACGACGGTGTCGCCGACGATGAAGAGCCAGGAGCTGAGCGTGCCGTTGATCGTGATCTGCGAGGACGGGAAGTAGATCATCCCGGCATATCCGGTACCGCCGCTGCCGTTGACGACGAACGGGCTCGAATCGGCAGGATTCTGGTAGAACAAGACCCCCTGCGTATTGCCCGAAGACGGCGCCGTCATATTCATCGTCGATCCGTTGATCGTGAGCTGGCCGCCGTTGTTGTATAGCGTAACCCCGCTGCCGGAGACGTTCGAGACGCCGTTCGCAGTGAGGCCGTTGTCGAAATCGTACACGCCGGGCTCAAACACGACGTTGGTGCAGCCGTTGATGATGACATTGCTGCAATAATGGCCGGGCCACAGCGTCGCGGTCGAAAGTCCGTTGTAGAGCGTCGGCGACATGCACGCTCCCGTGGTCGGAGGGTGCGCCTTGAGGTACGCGCAGCCGGTGGTGGTCGGACACGGGTCGCTCACCGCGAGCGCGTGCGCCGGGTGCGACGAGTAGTACGTGCTTCCGTTGTCGATGTGCGTGCCTGCGTAGCCGATCATCCAGGCCGTGACGGTCGCGCCGTTGATCGTCATGTTGTTGTTGGCGATGATCCCGCAACGCGGTGCGTTGACCGTCGAACCGTTGAAGAGCACCGAGGTGCTGGTCGTGCTCAGCCCGACGATGCAATCCCGATTGTAGCTGCTCACGCCGGCCACCGCGCGCGCGCTCACCCACTGGGAGTTCAATCCGAAGATCCGGGCGAAGAAGTTCGGATGGTTCGCCCCCACGATCACCTCTACCTCGCTCGTGTTCGCGTTGTACGGCCAATTGACTTGCACGTTCACGTTGACGCCGTCGTGGGTGAACCCGTTCAGCGTCGCGTCCTGCCGCGCCGCGGCGGTGACGACGGAGAGGCTCTGGGGTGCGAGCTCGCTCGCGCCGGCGATGGCGGCGCTGTCGGCGGCCGTCTGTTGGATTCGCTGGTTGTACCGCCAGTACCCGACGTCGATCGCAAGCGCGGCGACGCCCAAGAGCACGACGAGCGCCAGCCCCACGATGGGGAGCACTTGTCCGCGCGATCCGTGACCGGCGACCCGCTCGACGTTCGGTGAAAGCTTCATCCGGGTTTCCCTTTCACCGATCATCGGCCGCCCACCGGGCCGCATTGAGTCGCGACGCGACTTCCAGCCCGAAGAGCGACCGCGGTCACGCATCCGATCGCCCGCCGTCTCCTCCGGAAGGCATTCCGCCGTTAGAAGGGCACCGCTCTCGCATACCCCGTCAACTCGACATACCCGACGCCGACCGCGTTGCCGCGTGTCGCATCCCGCACGTCAACCGTCCCTTCCCAATACGAAACGCCGCCGGCAAGGTCGGCGAGTTCCTGATCCTCCACTGCCGGCACGATCACGACATCAAGTCGCGCCGATGGAACCCGCACGCGCCATCCGCTCGGATAGACGGCGTCCGTATGTGGACTCTTCCACGTCCCCGTCGCCTCGACGACAACGTCGTCACGCCCTAAGTACCGGACCCCGCCCCGCGCATCGACGAGCGACCCGCTCGACTCCGGCGTCAGCGAGCCGTCTTTCCGCCGAAGCCGATACAGCATGATCTCCCGGCGATCGTCGAGCTGCACCGAAAACCAATCCCAGCCAACTTGATCGTTCTGCAGCTCGTCCGACCCAAACTCATGATCCATCCAAGATATCCCGTCAACGCGCAACCTCTCGCCTTCGTACGTCAGTACGCCACGCGTCCGCAACCGCGTCATCGAATAATAATGCGAAGCGCACGTAGCACAAGACCCCTTCACCGAAGCGCCATCCCGCCCGTGCACCGCAGGCTTCTTCTCAGCCTCCTGCGTGAGATCGACGCCGATCCGGTCGCCCTGCGCCGTCAACCGAAACGGAGCGGTCCCGTGCAGTCTCCACGTCTCAACCGCAACATCGAGCCGTTTGTCGGAAGCGCGTCCCATTCCAAGCGCTTCCCGTGCAAACCGCTCTTCGTAAACAAACCGCTGGCCACTCTCATCCGTAACCGCAAGGTGAACGGGATACACCTGATTCCCCCGCCATCGTGATTGCCCAGCCGCCGGCGGCGGATCCCCCGGCCGCAACCCAAACCGAAAAAACGTGAGCTCATATCCAAAGCGCCGCCCGTCGCGCGTTTTGAGGTGACCGGTGTAATACCACCACTCGCTCTGAAATCCGAAATGCGCCGCATGATCTCTCGGAAACGCGAAGCGCCACGGCGTGCGAGCATTTAAAAATCCAAGAGGTGTGAGCTTCGGCAGCCTGTTGCTCGTACGGGGCAACTCCACCATCCCGCTCCCACCCCTCACCGTGTCGGTTCCGCCACGATGTTCGCCTGAGCTCTTAGGCGGGGTCGTGGCGGGCGGTGCGGCGCGCACTTCTCCGTTGCGGGGCACTACGAGGGTGAGCGAAGCCAGGATGGCGAGAGCGAACCCGAGTGTAGCGAGAGCTCGCGCAGGAAGCGCGAGCCGAGCGTGCCCCGCAGCGGAGGAGTGCACGTCGCGCCGCTGCCCCCATCCCCTCATTCCGTCCGAACGACCTCCGAAGTCCGAACCCGAGCAGCGACCCCTGCCGGGTACACCCCCGCAACGACAGCAGCAAAGATGACCAGCACGACGGTCTTCCCCAAGAACCCCCAAGGCACATGCAGCTCGATGAGCCACCCAAACGCCTGCCGATTAATCACGAAGATCAACAGCAAAGCCAACAACATCCCGACCGCCACCCCAAGGACCCCGCCCAGCAACCCAATCCCCGCCGCCTCCACGAACACAACCCGCCGAACCCCGCCAGCCGTCACGCCAAGATACCTCAACACCCCAAACTCCCGCCGCCGCTCCAACACCAAAGCAAACAACGTCGACACGACCCCCAACACCGCAATCGCAATCGCAATGACATCCAACGCATACGTAATCGCAAACGTCCGGTCGAACACGTCCACCACCAGCCCCCGCAGCTCGCGATTCGTCTCCACGTCGACCCGCAACGGCACCACCGCCCGCACCACCGCCGTCCGCAGCCGGCTCAAATCCACCCCCTCCGCCGCATAGATCGCAATAGAATTGACCGAGTCGTCCCGAAACAGCCGCCGATACGTCCCCAAATCCATTAGCACGACCCCCGCATCGGAAGAGTAGTCGTTGTACACCGCCGCCACCCGAAACGTCCGCGCCCCGGCCGGCGTCGCCAACCCGACACGATCCCCGCGCCCCACGCGGAACTTCGTCGCAAACGGCTCCGACACGAGCACGTCGTCCTCAGCCGAAAGCTGCCGCCCGAGCGCTTCGGGATCGCCGACCCCGATCAACCGCAACCGCCGCCGCGCGACGACCGTCGCTAGATTCGTCGCGACGAGGTTCGTCAACCGCCCGCCGTACGGAATCTCGATCGCGCGCAGCGTCTCGACCCGCGCCACGCCGCGCACCGCGGCGATCCGCTCCGCGACGCCGGGCGAGAACCGCGCGTCGGTCGAGGCGTCGCCGAGGCCGAGCGGCCGCACGAATAGATCGGCGCGCAACGTGTCGTCCGCCCACGCGACGATCGTCGTGCGAAACGACGCGACCAGCACCGCGACCGAGACCATCATCCCGATCGCGATCATCAGCGAGGCGACCGCAACGGCCGTGCGCAGCGGCGCACCGGCGAGATTCGCCGCGGCCAGCGCCACCGCCGGCCGCCGCGCCGCAAGCGCCATCCCGGCCCGCGCCAGGACGTCGACCGCGAGCGGCGCCCACAGCGAGCCGCCGAAGATGATCAGCAATCCCGCCGCATAGCCGAACACCGGAACCCCGTCGAGCGCGGGCGCGCGCGTGCACGCCCACGCCGCCGCGAGCAGCAGCACGCCGACGAGCGCGGCGCGCGGCGCGAAGCGCGGCCGGTGGCGCTCGAACCCTTGCGCGCGCATCGTGATCGCGGGCGGCGTCGCCGCCGCGCCGAACGCCGGAAACGCCGCCGCTACGACCGAGGCGAGGACGCCGAGCGCGAACGCTTTCACGAACAGCACCGGATCGTACAGCACGCGATCCGCGTGCAAGCCCACGTACAGCGTGTCGACGGTGCGCGAGACCGCCGCGACGGAGAACCTCGCCAAGAACGCGCCGACCGCGAGCCCGAGCAGCGAGCCGAGCACGCCGACCAGCGCGCCTTCGGCGACGAACGTCCGGAACACCGCGCCACGCGTCGCCCCGAGCGCGCGCACCGTGCCGATCTCCGGCCGCCGCTGCACGACCGAGATGGCGACGGTGTTGTAGATCAAGTACATGCCGACCAGCAGCGCGACCCACGCCAGCGCTTCGAGGTTCAGGCGGAAGCTCTGCAGCATTCGCGCGATCTCGCCGGTGCGCGTCTTGGGCCGAATCGCGCGCGCGCCGGGCGGGATCACCGCCGCGACCGCGCGCTCGACCGCGGGCAAGCGCGCCGGATCGGCGATCACGTCGATGCGGTCGAGCAATCCGATCTTGCCGAAGATCTCCTGCGCCGTCGCGACGTCGACGAACACGACGCTCGAGTCGACCCCCGGCGTGCCGCGCGGAATGATCCCCGCGACGCGCAGCGCGACCTCGCGGTCCCCGGCGATCGCATGCACCGTCTCGCCGCTGCGCCAGCGCAGACGCTCGGCGAGCGCCGCGCCGGCGAACGCACCGTGCCCGTTCACCAGCACCCACGGATCGGCGTTCTCCTGCGAGACGCTCCCCGGCGAGGCCGCCGCGCCGACCGCGCCTCCGGGGAGCGGCCGCAGCAGATCGACGCCGAGCACGCGCAGGATCTCGCCGGAAGACGGATCGCCGGGGACGGCGCCGACCGTGAGCGCGTCTTCGATCGCGGGGCTCGCAGAGCGCACGCCCGGAACGCGCAGCACGCGCACGATCGCGCGCTCGTCGAACCCGCGTCCCGCGCCGAGCACTTGCAGGTTGACCTTGCTCGACACGATGTCGACGCTCGAAGAGAACGACGCGATCGCGGTCGCGTTGGCGAGATCGATCGCCAGCCCGATCGACACGCCGAGCGCCACCGCGACCAGCGTGACGAGCGCCCGCAGCGCGTTCGCGCGCAACGGCCCGAGCACGAGCGCCAGAAAGAGCGCGCTCAACGCAACAGCCGCATGACGTGCAACCGTCCACCGCGGCGCAAGCGGGCGAAGAGCGTCACAACCCCGCCTTCGCGCACGACCGCGAATGAGCGTTCCGGATCGTGCGCGCGCGCCAACCGCGCGTCGGTCCGCGCGACCGGCTCGTTCAGCGAGCACGCAAAGGCGATCGCCTCGTCGCGATACTTCTGCGGACCGACACCGCCGCGCGGGCGCGCGAAGGCGCGGTACCGAGCGTCGAACGCCGCCCGGCCGAGCTGCGCGCAGGTGCGCGGCAACAGCGCGCGAGCTGCTGCGGCGCGCTTGCGCAGCGCGATCTCGGCCAGCCGCGTCACGCCGTCGCGCGAGACTCCCGGTACGTCGATCGGCACGTCGTCTCCCGCGACGACGGCACGCGCCAACGCACGCTGATAGTCGATCATGCTGCCGCCACGTGCTGCGTCGATCCTGCCGCCGAAGCCGCACTGATAACCGTGCGGGCAACCGCGCGCGCGGCATCGAGCTCGCCCAGCAGCACGTCGAACGGCGGGAGCGCGGCTTCGCGCTCGATCAGCGTCAGCGGCAAAACGCACCGCCGGCACAGCGCCTCGTACAGCCGCCACGTCGCGTCGGGAACCGGTCCGTCGTGCGAGTCGAGATACTCGCCGAGGACGCGCCGCCCGCCCGCGAGGTGCACCTCGACGACGCGCTCGACCGGGACCGCTGCGATTAGCGCCTCGGCGTCGGTTCCCAGGTTCCAGCCGTCGGCGTGCAGATTCTCGACGTCGAGCACCAGCCCGCAGTCGGCCGCGTCGGCAACCGCGCGCAGAAACGCACCCGGCGCAAGCTGCGCTCCCGCGACCGCGAACGGCGCCGCCGGGTTCTCCAAGGCGAACGGCGCGTCCACGACGGCGCGAACGCGCGCGGCGTTGCGCGCCACGACTTCGACCGCTTCATACGTATGCGGCAGCGGTGCGAATGCGCCCAGCTCCACCGTGCCGACGCGGGTGAAGGCGAGATGATCGCTCCACCAGCGCGGGCGCACGAACGCGACCAGCCGCGCGATGCGCTCGAGATAGCGTTCGTCGACGCCGTCCGCGCTGCCGATCGAGGTTCCGAGCGCGTGCACCGTGATCGGAAAGTGCGCGCGCAGCAGCTCGAGCTCGTCGCGCTGCTCCGCCGTCAAGTCCAGAAAATGTTCGGCGACGATCTCCAGCGCTTCGACGAGCGGCCGCGCCCTGAACAGTGCCGCGCGGTGTTCCACGCGATACAGCAAACCAAATGCCGGGCCGGTCATGCGCAGTACCTCGGGTTCGATCATCCGCCGCACCCGCCGCCGCCGCAACCGCCGCCGCTGCAGCTGCCGCCGCCACCGCTGCACCCGCCGTGACCGCCGCCGCCGTCGCCGTGACCGCCACCGCCGTGACCACCGTGACCGCCGCCGTCCTCGACCAACGTCGCGCCGCAACCACCGCCGTCGGAACCTGCGCTCGTCGCCGCGGCGACGGTCGCTGCGTGATACCGCGTTCCGTCGAGCGCGCGCGGACCGTGCAGCGCGAGCGCGAGCGCCGGGTCGAGCGCAACGATCTGCGCCGCCGGGTAGGCGAGCTGCGCGCTGCGCATCCATGCCTTACCGCGCGCCGTCTGCCGTCCCGTGAGCCAATTGAACGGCGACGATTCGCGCAGCAAGCCGGCCGCCACCAATCGCCGCTCGAGGTCGCGCCGCACCTCTTGCGAGTGGTCCCGAACGCTGCGTCGCGCCGCCGACCAGGTGGGCGAGTTCGCCGCCGCGCCGATCAGCGCGACGGTGATGGGATCAGTTGAGACCGGTCCGGCTTGTGCGGGATCGAAGATCCGCAGCTTGCGGCCTTCGAGCGCCAGCGCGCCGGACTCGACCGCGCGCACGATCGCGACGTCGAGCGCCGTATCGAATCCCTTGCGAACGAACGCGACCTCGATCGGATCGATCGAGGCCGAAAGCGTGTGCTCCATTGGTTCCTCCGACTGCACCGTTCCGCAATCGCTTCATACTCATGGTTTACGTTTCCACTGTACCACGACACCCGGGGGAAGTTGCAAGCCCCGGTCAGACGATCCGCCCGTCGCGCAGGGGGACGACGCGGTCGGAGAGTGCGGCGGCGTCCTCGCTGTGGGTCGCCACCAGCACGGCCTGCCCGCCGTCGGCGAGGGCGCGCAGCAGCGCGAGCACCGTCGCGCCGGTCTGCGAGTCGAGGTTTCCGGTCGGCTCGTCGGCGAGCAGGATCGCGGGCCGGTGCACGACGGCGCGCGCGATCGCGACGCGCTGCATCTGCCCGCCCGAGAGCTGCGCCGGATACGCGCGCGCCTTCTCCGCCAAACCGACGCTCGCGAGGGCCGCGCCGACGCGCGCTTCGATCTCCTGGCGCGGGACGCGCTGCAGCACGAGCGGCAGCGCGACGTTGTCGGCGACCCGCATCGCCGGCAGCAGGTTGAAGAACTGAAAGACCGTGCCGACGCGGTCGCGGCGCAGCAGCGTGAGCCGGTCGTCGTCGAGCTCGTGCGTCGCGCGGCCGTCGACGTAGACGGTGCCGCTGGTCGGCAGGTCGACGCATCCGACGAGGTTGAGCAGCGTCGACTTCCCGCAGCCGCTCGGCCCGACCAGCGCGACCATCTCGCCGCGCGCGACGTTCAGCGAGACGCCGTCGAGCGCGCGCACGGCGTCCTCGCCTGCGCCGTACGTCTTCGACACCTCGCGCACGAGCACCGGATTGGGCTCGTGCGCGCTCAGCGCTGCTCCTCGCCGGCGGCGCGAAAGACGAGCGCGGCGTTGATCCCGCCGAACCCCGCCGAGTTCGAGAGCACCGTGCGCACCGGGCGCTCGAGCCGTTCGCGCGTGACGGCGAGATTGCAGTCGGCGGGCTCGCTGTTGACGCTGCGCGGCACGACGCCGTTCGCGATCGCCGCCAGCGAGAGCGCCGCTTCCCACGCGCCGGTCGCGCCCAGCGCGTGCCCGTGCTGGCCTTTGGTCGCGGTGACCGGAACGCGCGCCGCGCGCTCGCCGAAGACGAGCTCCAGCGCGTGCGCCTCGGCCTTGTCCCCGGCCGGCGTCGCGCTGCCGTGCGCGTTCACCACGTCGACGTCGGCGGCGGCAACGCCCGCTTCGTCGAGCGCGCGCTGCATCGCGGCGGCGTTCATCGTCGCGTCGGGGCGCGGCGCCGACATGTGGTGCGCGTCGTTCGTCAGCCCGTAGCCGGCGATCTCGCCGTAGATTCGCGCGCCGCGCGCCCGTGCGTCGTCGAGCCGCTCCAGCAGCAGCACGCCCGCGCCTTCCGCCATCACGAAACCGTCGCGCGCGCGGTCGAACGGGCGGCTCGCGTTCGCCGGATCGTCGTTGCGCGTCGACATCGCCTTGATGATCGTGAACGCACCGTACACGAGCGGTGAGAGCGGCGCCTCGACCCCGCCGGCGAGCGCGGCGCGCGCGTCGCCGCGCGCGACCGCCCGAAACGCATCGCCGATCGCCACCGCGCCGGAGGCGCACGAGTTTCCGTTCGCGACCGTCGGCCCGCGCAAGTCGAACTCGATCGCGACGTTGCACGTCGCCGCGCCGCCGAAGACCGAGATCGCCAGCAGCGGCTTCACCGCGTCGAGCCCGCGCCGGCGGAAGACGTCGTGCTGCTCGTCGGCGAACGCGAGCCCGCCGAGCGCCGAGCCGAGATAGACGCCGACCTCGCTCGAATCGCCGTTCGGCCGGTATCCCGCGTCGTCCAGCGCGAGCCGCGACGCGGCGATCGAGAATTGCGAGAAGCGGTCGGTCCAGTGCAGCCGCTTGCCCGCGACGAAGTCGCGCGGCTCGAAGTCGTCGATCTGCGCCGCGATGCGCGAGCGGTAGCCGGCCGTTTCGAAGCGCGAGATCGGCGCGATCGCGACGCGCTCGGAGAGCACGCCGTTCCAGAACTCGGCAAGCCCGATCCCGAGCGGGGTCACCACGCCGATCCCGGTCACGACGACGCGGTGGTGCGCGCCGTTCGCGCGGCCGTTCACGCGCGCGCCTCGGCGAGCGTCTTCATCCGCGCCAGCGTCTGCGCGGCGACGCCGTGGATGAAGTAGTCGCTCACCACGTGCCGGCCGAGCCACTCGGCGGCGAAGGGAAACGCGAACCGCAGGCGGTGCTCGATCGTCACCCGCGTTCCGCCGGCGAAGCGCTCGAAGAGCCACTCGACGTCCATCCCGCGCGTCCAGCCGCGGACGTGCTTGAACGCGATGTGCGGCCCGGCCGGATCGTTCGTCTGCTCCGCGACCCAGCGCACCGGAAAGACGTCGCGCCACGCGCTCATCGCGACCAGCCGCGTCGGCCCGTTCTCCGCCAGCACGCGCACGTAGCGGTAATGCGGCAGTATCTGCGGCCAGCGCTCGGTCGCGGACGCAAGCGCGTACACTTTTTCCGCCGGCGCGGCGATCTCGAGGGTATTCCGAGTGACGGTCACCGCGCTACGTTTTCACGCGGTCGTGAAAGCGGCATAAAATGCAGGCGCGCGCTCATGCGATCAGCCGGCCGAGAACGGCGGGCCGGAACGCGCGCTGCGGCGGCACGATCCCGGAGAGCGCGTCGAGCAGCGCGGCCCCCGCGTCCGGGAAACGAGCCAGCCGAACCGCCGCGCGCTCCGCCAGCGCCGGAACGTCGATCAAGAGCCCGATCGCTTTCGAGAGCCGCCGCCGCCACGCGAGATCGCTCGCGCGCCAGCGCGCGTAGTCGTCGAAGGCGGAACGCTCGCTCGCCGCATCGCGCAACGCCGCGAGCAGCGCGGCGGCGGCGCGTTCCGCGCTGGTCAACGCGAGGAAGACGCCCTGCCCGGTGAAGGGGTCGAGGAAGCCGGCCGCGTCGCCGACCAGCAGCGCGCCGGCTTGCTGCGCACCGAGCACCTCGTGCGCGAGCGGGCCGACCGAGACGCGCGGGCCGATTCGTTCGACGCCCTCGAAGGACCGAATCCCGCGCCCGAGCTCGGCGGCCGCGCCGTGAATGCCCGCGTCGACGTCGGCCGACCACTGCGCGAGCCGGTCTTTCGGCACGACGACCATCACGTTGGCACGGTCCGGGCCGAGCGGGTTGATCGCGAAGTACGCGCCGCCGCCGACGTACATCTCGACGTGCCCGTCGAGTCCCGCGAAGCCGGCATAGTGTCCACCGACCGCGTAACGCGCGGTGCGGCGCTGCGGTTTGGTCAGGCTCACGGTGCGGGCGATGACCGAGCCGACGCCGTCGGCACCGACCACGTAGCGCGCGAGGCGCTCGTGCGAACCCTCATCGCCGCGCACCACCACGCCGACGCACTGTCCTTCGTCCACGACGATCTCTTCGACGCGCCCGCGTTCGAGCACCGCGCCGGCGCGAACCGCCGCGTCGAGCACGATCGCGTCCAGCACCGCGCGCGCGCACGCCAGCGCGGCGCGCCGAAACGGCAGCGTCACCTCCGGCGCGCCGTCCGGCACCAGCCGCACGCCGCGCAGCGGCGCCGACCTCTCGCGCACCGCGCCCAGCACGCCGAGGCGGTCCAACGCTTCGACCGCACCGGCGTTGAGATACTCCCCGCACACCTTTCGCCGCGGAAACCGCGCGCGCTCGACGATGCGCACCGCGACGCCCTCGCGCGCCAGCAGCAACGCGGTCGCGCTCCCCGCCGGCCCGCCGCCTACGATGACGACGTCGTCGCGGCGCGCGTTCATGCCGCCGGCTCGTCGGTGAGCGTCATGCGGAAGAACGGCTCGCGCCGCGCGCGCGGCGCGCGCCAGCCGGCTTCGCGCGCGAGGGCGAGCGCTTCGCCGGGCGTGTAGGCGCGGCGCACCGAGAGCGGCGCGTCGTGGCGGGTGAGGCGGTTGCGCGAGGTACGCGACCACAGCCACGTCGCCGCGAACGCGAGCGCCGAGCGGCGCAGATCGCACACCACCGGGCCCAGGCGCGCGACGCGGCGCAGCTCGCGCAGCAGCGCGCGCGCCTCTTCGGCGTCGAAGTGGTGCAGCGCGAGCGTGCACGTCGCGACGTCGAACGCGCCGTCGCCGAAGGGCAGCGCGCCGCCGTCGGCGCGCACGAACGCGAACTGCGCGCCCGCGCCGGTCTCGCGGCGCGCGATCTCCAGCATCTGCTCGCTGACGTCGAGGCAGGTCACGTGCACGCGCACGCCCCGGCGCGCGCCGTCGCGCACGAGCGCGAGCGCGACGTCGCCGGCGCCGCTGCCGACGTCCAGAACGGTGCGCGCCTCGAGCCGGCGCAGCGCGCGCACGACCGGCGCCGTGCCGCCGAAGTGCGCGTTCGCGAAAACCACGTCGCGCAGGTTCGCCTCGAGCTCGACGACGTCGTCGACGGGCTCGTCCATGAGCTCGCGGGCTATCGTGCGCCGCACGCGAGCTCCGCCATCAGCTTACTTCTTGTACCACTCCGCGTTGATCTCGATGTAGTTCTTCCACTTTTCGGGGACGTCGGAGTCGGCGTAGATCGCTTCCACCGGACATGCCGAGACGCACGCGCCGCAGTCGATGCACACCTCGGGATCGATGAAGAGCATCTCGTCTTCCTCGTTGCCGTGAATGCAATCGACCGGACACACGTCCACGCACGACTTGTCCTTGGTGCCGATGCATGGTTCGGTGATGATGTAGGTCATCGCGGGGAGGGGTTGTGCGGGCGGCCGGTTCGCTCCTACCGGCAAAAGCCGGAAGCGCCCGTTCCCGGCGAAGGGGACGGGCGCGCGGCGGCCTGGAGTCCGAGGCCGGTTAGTACGTCGGGGTGCGGCGGCCGGTGATGGCGCGCAGGATGAACAAGAGCACCACCGCGCCGACGAACGCGACGACGATGCTCCACACGTTGAGGCCGGTGGCGCCGGTGTGGCCGAACGCGTTGAAGATCCACCCGCCGATGAACGCGCCGATGAGCCCGATGATGATGTCGCCGATGATGCCGCCCGGGCCTTCGCCCGGCACGACGTATTTCGCGAGGAACCCGGCGATGAGACCGACGATCAGCCAGGCGAGAATTGTTCCGATGTCCATGTGTTGCTTGTACCCTTTCCCCGTCCCGTGGAAGTGAGCGGCCGTCGCCGCATGTGCCCCCGATACCTTCCCAAATCCAAAATTCCGAAACGGCGCACGCAGCGCTCGCCCGTTTCGTTCTCGGAGCAACTATGAACAGAATCACCGCCGCCGCGCTCCTGACCCTGCTCGCCGCCGCGGCGCCCGCGACCGCGCAAACGCCGGTTGCGCCGCGCCAGATTCCCGCCCAGATCACCGTCAGCGGCGAGGGCTCCGTCGACCGCGTGCCCGACCAGGCGACCGTCTCGTTCGCGATCGTCACCAACGACGACGTCGCCGCCCGCGCGACCTCGGCGAACAACACCGCCTACAACGCCCTCGTCGCGCGGCTGCGCGGGCTGGGGATCGACGCCGCCGCGATCAAGACGACCTCGTACGACCTGAGCTACAACCAGCGCCCGCCGCAGCCGAACCCGCAGTTCCAGCAGCGGTACGGCTACGTCGTCTCGCGCGGCGTCAGCGTCACGACGAACCGCACCGACCAAGCCGGGGCGATCGTCGACGCCGGCGTCGCGGCGGGGGTCAGCAACGTGAACGGGGTCGCGTTCGGCCTGCGCGACAGCCGCGGCGCCTATCGCGCGGCCCTGGCCGCGGCCTTCGCCGACGCGGAAGCGCAGGCGCAAGCGCTCGCGGCCGCGGCCCACCTGCGGATCGTGCGGGTCTTTTCCATCGGAGACGGCTCGTATGCGGTCCCGCGGCCGTTCGGTCCGATGACCGCGGCTTCGGCGCGGGCCGGCGTACCGACCGAGATCCAACCCAGCGACCAGACGACCACCGCGACCGTCTCGGTCACCTTCCAAGTCGCACCCTAGTGGGTTCGCGTCCGCTGGGCGGCCGAAACCGGCCCCCGGCGGGGCGGGTAGGTGAAGGCACATGAAGACCGCGACCTGCGAGATCTGCCGGGCCAAGCCGGCCAGCACCCGCGATCTCGCCTTGCGGGGCGGCCGCTGGGTCGAGGCCGAGGTCTGCGAGGAGTGCGCCCGCAAGCGGCGGCGCGCTCCGCTCGCGATCCTGGGCGTCGCCGCCGCGGCAGCCGCGATCTTCGGCGGCGCTGCCGTCGCGATCGACGCCGTCAACCGCCGCCGAGAGTCGGAGGCCGACCCGTCCGCGCCGCCGCCACCGGCGCCGCAGACGCTCGGCGATCTGAGCCGCGTCTTTCGCGGTCCTTCGACGCTCGGCCAGTACTCGCGCGACCTCACCGACGCCGCCAAGAAGAACGAGCTCGACCCGGTGATCGGCCGCGACGACGAGGTCGAGCGGGTCGTCTCGATCCTGGCCCGGCGCAGCAAGAACAATCCGGTGCTGATCGGTGAGCCCGGCGTCGGCAAGACCGCGATCGTCGAAGGGCTCGCGCAGCGGATCGCCCGCCGCGACGTCCCGCAAGCGCTGCGCGACAAGCGCGTGCTGGCGCTCTCGCTCGGCCCGCTGGTCGCCGGCACGAAGTACCGCGGCGAGTTCGAGTCGCGCGTCAAGAAGATTCTCGACGAGGTGAAGCGCGCCGGCCGCGACATCATCCTGTTCATCGACGAGCTGCACACGCTCGTCGGCGCCGGCGCGGCGGAAGGCTCGCTCGATTTGAGCTCGATGATCAAGCCCGAGCTCGCGCGCGGCGAGCTGCAGTGCATCGGCGCGACGACGTTCGACGAGTACCGCAAGTACGTCGAATCGGATGCGGCGCTCGAGCGGCGCTTTCAGCCGGTGCAGGTCGACGAGCCGACGATCGAGCAGACCGTCGCGATCCTGAAGGGTTTGCGGCCGAAGTACGCCGCGCACCACGGCGTGCAGATCGGCGACGACGCGCTCGAAGCCGCCGCGGCGCTCGCCGCGCGCTACATCGCCGACCGCTATCTTCCCGACAAAGCGATCGACGTCGTCGACGAAGCGGCGGCCGGCGCGGCGATGCGCGGCGAAGCGAACGTCGACGTCGAGCGCGTCGCCGCGGTCGTCTCGCGCTGGACGGGGATTCCGCAAGGGACGCTCACCGACGCGCAGCGCGCCGGACTGCTGGCGCTCGAAGAACAGCTCACCACGCGCGTCGTGGGCCAGGACGCGGCGGTGCGGTCCGTCTCAGAGGCGATCCGCCGCGCGCGCGCCGGCTTGAAAGACCCGCGCAAGCCGGTCGGCGGGTTCTTGTTCATCGGCCCCAGCGGGGTCGGCAAGACCGAGCTCGCGCGCGCGCTCGCGCACGCGCTGTTCGGGACCGACGACGCGCTCGTGCGGCTCGACCTCTCGGAGTACACCGAGGCGCACACGATCTCGCGGCTGCTCGGCGCGCCGCCCGGCTATCAAGGCCACGACGAGCCGGGCCAGCTCACGGAGCCGATCCGCCGCCGGCCGTACTCCGTCGTGCTCTTCGACGAGATCGAGAAGGCGCACCCGGACGTCGCCGCGATATTGCTGCAGATCCTCGACGACGGCCGTGTCACCGACGCGAAAGGCCGCACGATCGATTTCCGCCACGCGATCCTCGTGCTGACCTCGAACGTCGACCGCCAGGAGGTCGAAGCGACGCTGCGGCCGGAGCTGCTGGACCGCATCGACGAGATCGTGGTGTTCAACGATCTCGGTCCGCGCGAGATCGAGCAGATCGTCGCGCTGCAGGTCGCGCTGCTCGCCGAACGGCTCGGCGCGCACGCGATGCGGCTCGACCTCTCCGACCCGGCCCGAAGCTTTCTCGCCAAAGAGTCTTCCTCGCAGGGCAGCGGCGCGCGCTACGTCGCGCGCGCGATCGCCCGCCACGTCACCACGCCGCTCTCCGAGGCGATCCTGCGCGGACGCCTCGCCGGCGGCCACACCGCGCGCGTCGACTACGACGGCCGCGCGATCACCGTCGAGGCTGCCGCATGATCAGAGCTCTTCTTCTCTCGCTCGCGCTCACCGCCGCATCGAGCGGCAGCGCGCTCGCGCAGACGGTGCCGCTCGGGCCGCCGCCCGCGCCCGGCACGCCGACCGCGAACCTGGTGCTCGACGCGATGCTCGCCGCCGCGCGCGCCGCGTCGCTGAACCCCACCGCGGCGAAGTCTGCGTCGCTCAACGCGAACGCGGCGATCCAGCGCTACAACATGGGCGACGTGAACGGTGCGCGCGCCGCCGCGATCCAGGCGCTGATCGAAGCGAACCGCCTGCCGCAGACGAACATCCCGGTAATCGTCTCGACGATCCCGCAGACCAGCGCCCTGCAAACGCAGCCGTTCCCGCTCGCCGGCGGCAGCATCGCCGCGCTCGACGCGAACGCCTTCATCGCCCAAGCCCGCGGCGCCGTCTTCGCCTGCACACAGCAGCGCTCGCCGAACACCACCGCCGCGACGCAGCATCTGAACGCCGCGACCGCCGACGAGAAAGCCGGCAAATACCAAGACGTGCGAACGGAAGCGAAAGCGGCGGTCGACCTGTGCGCCGCAGCGCAGTCGCAGCTCAACCAGCAGCAGCGCTGAGCGCTACTTCACGACGTCTTTGATCGCGGTTTCGATCTCGGCGGGGCTCATCTCGCCGAGCCGGAACGTGCGCACGATCCCGTGGCGGTCGATGAAGACGTGGACCGGCATCGCGACCGTGTCGTACTGTTTGCCGACGGAGCCGCTGTCGTCGATCGCGACCAGGCTGTACGGATTGTTGTACTTCTTCTGAAACGCCGCCGCCTGACCGGGTGCGTCGAGCTCGTCGACGCCGACGACCTGCAAGCCTCGCTTCGCGTACTGCGCGCGCAGCTTCCCGATCGAAGGTGCTTCGGAATTGCACGGCCCGCACCACGAGGCGAAGAAGTTCACGTAGACCGGCTTGCCCTTGAGCGCGTCGAGCGAGACGTTCTTCTTTCCGTCCGGCGCGGGCAGCGAAAACGGCGGCGCGGGCTTACCCGCCTGCGGGATCGCGAGCGCGACGGCGGAGGTCATAGCGAACGCCGCGACGGCGGCGAGAACGGTATGGATGCGCACGCTTTCTCTAACGCCGTCGGCCGACCGGTGGTTCCGGCGAGAGGGAATCCGCCTTCACAAGCGTAGGCTCGTGGCGATGCGCTCGCCCGGCCTGGTTTCCATGATGCTGGTTTTCGCGCTGTCCCTCGTCGCGCCGCCCCCGGCGAGCGCGGCGACCGTCGACACGCTGGCCGCGCTGGCCGGCAGATGGCACTGCACCGACAACCGCGGGAGCTCTACCGAGCGCTACTACGCGCTGTTTCCAACGAGCGCTGCGCGCGTTGATATCGCCCGCACGCTGTACGGCCGCGAAGACGCGGTCGAGCCGGACGGTTCGCCCAGCGAGTCCTTCGAACGGATCCAGCAGCGGAACGACGGCACCGCAAGCATCGAGTCGGTCGAAGGGACCGGCACCGCGCGATCGACGAGCACCGCACCGCTTAGCTTCGTCGGAAACGGCCCGTCCGGAAACATGACGCTCACCTACGCCATCGATAGCGAAGACATGCAGCGCACCGTGAGTGAAAGCAAGACTACCTCCAGCGAGCGCTGCACGCGCGTCGCGGAGAAGCGGTTCGACGCGTCGTGTGCGCAGCCTAACATGCCGGCGACCGTCCTTCACGCGGAAGAGCCGGAGTGGCCAAGCGGCGCTCTCGCGGGAATGCGCGGAATCGTGTACGTTGTCATCGTACTAGACGAGCGCTCCCGCATTCTTTGGACCGACATCGCGAAGTCGGATAATTCGGTCTTCGACGAGGAAGCCGCCCGCGCGGCGCGTCTGTCGAAGTACCGGACGGAGGTCAAGAACTGCAAGCCCGTCGCGGCCAGGTACGTCTTCAGCGTCTCCTTCGGCGGGCATTAGCGCGCGTTCAGACGACGCTCGGGAATTTCACCGTCGCGGCGTCGTCGCGCATCTGCGCGATCAGCTCGTCCGCCGAGCCGAAGCGCCGCTGCTCGCGGACGAACCGAAACTCGCGCAGTGAGAGCTCTTCGCCGTAGAGCGCGCCGTTGAAGTCGAGCAGCCACGCCTCCACGGTGCGCGTCCGGCCGTCGAAGGTGGGGTTCGTCCCGATCGAGACCAAACCGAAATAGTCGCGCCCGTCGTGCCGCCCCGTCGCGCGGTAGACGCCGTCAGGTGGCAGCAACTTATTCGCCGGCACGACAACGTTCGCCGTCGGAAATCCTAGATCGTGCCCCCGCCCCGCGCCGAACGAGACGAGACCGCGCACCGTGTACGGCGCGCCCAGCAACCGGTCCGCCGTCGCCATATCCCCGGCTTGGATCGCCGCGCGAATGCGGGTCGACGAGACCCGCTCGCCGTCGTCGAGCGTGTTCGGCACGCCGACCATCTCGCGCTCGCGCTCGTGCAGGTGCGTGCGCGCGAACGCGACGTCGCCGGCCCGCTTGTGCCCGAACCGAAAGTTCGCGCCGACGACCATCGCGCGCGCGTTCAATCGTCCGATCAGCGTGTCGTCGAGAAACTGCGCCGGCGAGAGCGAGGCGACCGACGCGTCGAACGTCAGGACGTACGCTTCATCGATCCCGGCGCGCGCAAACGCGTTGACGCGCTCTTCGAGCGTCGCGATCATCGGCGGTTCCTGACCCGGCCGCAAGAAAGCCGTGGGATGGTCGCGGAACGTCAGCACCGCGGTGCGCTCCTTGGCGCGGCGCAGCCGCAGCGCCTCGCGCACGATCGCCTGATGCCCGCGGTGAAAGCCGTCGAAGAACCCGATCGCGACGACGAACGAGCGCTCCGGCGGCCGCTCCGGCAGCGCGTGATGGATCTTCACAAGAACACCTTGCGCGGCGCGAGCAGCGCGCCGACGGTCTCGCCGACGCCGACCAGCGCGCGCGCCGAGTCGCGCACGAAGACGTGCTTCTCCGCGGGCGGCTGCGCGAGCGGCACCATCCGCCCGGCCCGAAAATCGGTCGCCCCGCGGCCGTCGAGCACGACGGTCGGAATCGGGATGACGCGCTCCGGCGGAACGAGCGCCCCGCCCGGATCGCGCTCGACGTCTTCGAGCAGACGGCTTTCCGAGAGCACGAACGGCCCTGACGCCTCGCGCAACAGCGCGCCCATGTGCCCCACCGTCCCGCACGCCGCCGCAAGATCCTCGCACAGCGTGCGCACGTACGTCCCTTCGCTGCACGCGATCCGCAGCCGAACGACGTTCTCCTCGCGCCCGAGCACGCGCAGCGCGTACACGGTGATCGTGCGCGCCGCGCGCTCGACGGTCTTCCCCGCCCGCGCCAGATCGTACAGCCGCTTCCCTTCGCTCATCACCGCGCTGTACATCGGCGGCACCTGCGAGATCGAGCCGAGAAACGCCGGAACCGCCCGCGCGAGCCGTTGGTCGACGTCACCCGGAACCTCGCGCTCGACCAGCGTTTCACCGGTCGCATCCCCGGTCGCGGTCGCGACGCCGAGCACGAGCGTGCACACATACCCTTTGCGCCGGTCCGCGATCAGCGGCAGCAGCCGCGTCGCCTTGCCGAGCGCCACCGGCAGCACGCCCGCCGCTTGCGGATCGAGCGTCCCGAGATGCCCGATCGCAAGCTTCCCCGCGGGATCGCGATAAATTCTGCGCAACCGCGCGCCGAACTGCGTCGACGACGGGCCCGCCGGCTTGAACAGGTTCAGAAAACCGAGCACGACGCCCGGCTTATAAACCTTGCGCGCGCAGCGCTTCGTGCACCGCGACGATCGCCTGCTGCAGATCGCCTTCGTACGTCAATCCCGAGGCCATGAAGTGTCCGCCGCCCTTGAGCCGAGCCGCCGCGGCCTGCACGTTGATCCGCCCGCTCGACCGCAAGCTGACACGCACCGCGCCCTCGTAGTCCTTGAACAGCGCCGCCGCTTCCACGCCTTCAACGGCGCGCAAGTGCTGCACGATCTCTTCGGTGTCCTCGCCGTCGGCGTTCGCCTCGCGCAGCATCGCTTCGTCGACGTAGGTCCAGCAGTACCGCCCGTCGTCCTGAAGGACGGCACGCTCCAGCGCCATCCCCAGCAGCTTCGTCGCCGCAAACCGCTTGTTCGCAAAGATCTCTTCGGTGATCAGCGGCTTGTCCGCGCCGAGCTCGATCATCTCCGCCGACATGCGCAGCACCGCCGCGGTCGTGTTGGTATGCATGAACGCGCCCGTGTCGGTCATGATCGTGGTGAGGATGCAGGTCGCGATGTCCGGCGTGATCGGCACCTCGAGCGCCCGGAGCAGCCGCAGCACGCAGGTCCCCGTCGACGCCTCGGTCGGGATGACGTAGTTGAGCGCCCCGAAGTGCGAGTTCCCGAGATGATGGTCGATGTCGAGCATGTTCGCGCGGTCGATCTTCGGCAGAAACTCCCCGGCCCGCGTGAAGTCCGACATGTCGCAGAACACCCACAGCGTATCCGCCGGCAGATCGCCCGGCACGTCGCGCGAAACATGCTGCGCATCCGGCAAAAACCGAAGATTCCGCGGCACCGGATCTTGCTGAAAATAACCGACGCGCTTCCCCAGCCCCTTCATCGCGAGCCCGAGCGCCAGCCCCGCGCCCAGCGTGTCCCCGTCTGGCTTCACGTGCGAGACGAACACGAACGACGAGCGCCGCCGCAGCTCCGCGACGACCGCCGCGGTCGAGTCCGACCGCTCGATCACCTGAGCGGCGCTCTCCACGCTACTCATCGATCACCTTCGCCCGCTCCAGCGTCTTGTGCAGCGCGATCGCCTTCTCGGTCGTGCGGTCCTCGACGAATGTCAGCTCCGGAGTATACCGCAGCTCGACCGCATTCCCCAGCTCGCCCCGCAGGAACCGCGCCGCGCTCTGCAGCGCGTCCATGCTCTGCCGCGCGACGTGCCGATCGCCGATGATCGACACGAACACCTTGCAATGTTTCATGTCGCTGGAGATCTCGCACCGCACGACGGTAACGAACCCCAGCCGAGGATCCTTCAAATCCTCGCTGATGATCGTCGCCAAAGCGCGCTGGATCTCATGATCGATCCGAGCCTGCCGCTGTTGTTTCACGATACTCTCTCACCCTTCGACAAGCTCAGGGTGACAAAGTGTCCGCCTACGACGACATTGCGCCCTCGCACAACGTCGTGCTTGGCGTTCGGGGCGGGGACACTCCCTCGCCGGGGCGTCACAGAAATTCGCGGAGCCAGGATGGCGGGAGCGAATTTTGTGCGAGTAGCGATTTCCCAGGGATGGGAAATCGCGGGCGTCCCCGGAGAGGGAGTGTCCCCGCCCCGGACGCCCGCCACAATCCCCCGCATCAGGCCGGCTGAAGCTCCGGAGCAACGAGCTCCGAGGTATACGCCTCGATCACGTCCCCCTGTTTGAGATCGCCGTACCGAGCCACCTGAATCCCGCACTCGAAGTTCTCGGCCACTTCCCGGACGTCGTCCTTGAACCGCCGCAGAGACTCGATCTCCCCTTCGAACACGACCGCCGAATCCCGCAGCACGCGCACCTTGGCGTTGCGCGTGATCTTCCCGGACTGCACGTAGCACCCGGCGATCGAGCCGACTTTCGAGACCTTGAAGATCTCGCGCACTTCGGCCCGCCCAAGCACAATCTCGCGGAACTTCGGCGCCAGCATCCCGACCATCGCTTTCTTCAGGTCGTTTTCCACGTCGTAGATGACCTGATAGAATCGCAGATCGACTTGCTCGGACTCGGCAAGCCGTTTGACCGACTCGTCCGGCCGAATGTTGAACCCGATCAGCACCGCGTTCGAAGCCGAGGCGAGGTTGACGTCGTTCTCGGTGATCCCGCCGACGCCGGCCAGAATGACCCGCACGTCGACCTCGCCGGTGGACAACGATTCGACGCGGCCGCGAAGCGCCTCGACCGAGCCTTGTCCGTCGGCTTTGAGGATGAGGTTGAGCGTCTTCTGCCCGCCGTCCGCCGGCATGAGCATGAAGGTCTCGAGCGAGACTTTCGCCCCGCCGGTCGACGCCGCGATGCGCACGTCGCGCCGTTTGGTCTGGCGTTTCGCCGCCGCTTCACGCGCCGATTTCTCGTCGGAGACGACGGCCATGACGTCGCCCGCCGAGGGAACGTCGTTGAGCCCCATGATCTCCACCGGGATCGACGGCCCGGCCTTTTTGGTCTGTTTGCCCTTGTCGTCGATGAGCGCGCGAATCTTCCCGTACGTCGGCCCGACCACGACGACGTCGCCGACGCGCAACGTGCCGTTCTGCACCAGCACGGTAGCGACGGGCCCGCGCCCACGGTCGAGCGCCGACTCGATGACGACGCCGTTCGCGCGCCGGTGCGGGTTCGCTTTGAGCTCTTTGACCTCGGCTTCGAGCAGCACCGTCTCGAGCAAGGTGTCGATTCCGTCGCCGCGGCGCGCGGAGACGGGGACCATCTCGACCTTGCCGCCCCACTCGACCGGCTGCAGACCTTCGTCGGTCAGCTGCTGCTTCACGCGGTCGGGCTGCGCGTCTTCCTTGTCGATCTTGTTGATCGCGACGACGATCGGAACGGCCGCCGCTTTGATGTGCGAGATCGCCTCTTTGGTCTGCGGCATCACGCCGTCGTCGGCGGCCACCACGAGGATCGCCACGTCGGTGACCTTCGCGCCGCGCGCGCGCATCGCCGTGAACGCTTCGTGACCCGGCGTGTCGATGAAGGTGACTTGCTTCCCGTCCTGCTGGACGGTGTACGCGCCGATCTTCTGGGTGATCCCGCCCGCCTCGCCGGCGGCGACGTTCGCTTGCCGGATGCGGTCGAGGAGCGAGGTCTTGCCGTGGTCGACGTGGCCGAGGACGGTGACGACGGGAGGCCGCGACTGCAGCATCTCCGGCTTGTCCTCTTCCTGCTCGACGACGACTTCTTCGCCCGCCTCTTTGACGATCGCGTTGAAGCCGAACTTGCGCGCGACGGCGATCGCCTGCTCCGAGGAAATGTTCTGGTTGATCGTCGCCATCGTGCCCATGCGGAAGAGCTCCTTGATGACGTCCGCCGCCGGGACGATCATCGAGGTCGCGAGCTCCTGCACCGTCAGGATGTCGGGGATCTCGACCGACTCCAGCTTCTTGCTCGGGTCGTCGTGGCGCTCGTCGAAGCCGCGCCCGCCCTTCTGGCGGCGCTGCTTCTCGAGCAGCATCTCTTTCTCGCGGTCCTTCTTGGCCTCGAGCTGCTCGCGCGTCGAGCGGCCGCGGCCGCCGCCGGGACGACCGCCGGGCGCGCCGGAAGACGGCGCCGGGCCACCGCCCTGCGGGGCGATCGGCGCGCCGGGACGCTGGCCGCCGCCGAACGGCCGCGGGCCGCCGGCGGCGCCGCCGGGGAGCGGACGGAAGGGACCGTTGCCGGCCGGACGCCGGCCCTGGCCGGGCGGAGCCGCAGCGCCGGGCTGAGCGGCCCGCGGCTGCTGGTACTGGCCGGGGCCGCCCTGCCCGGGACGCGGCGCGACACCGGGGCGGCCGGGAATTTGGCCGTTGCCCTGACCGGGCTGGTTCAACGGGCGCGCCGGCGGACGCGGCGGACGGACCGAAGCCTGCCCGGCCGGGACCGGACGCAGGGTCGGAATCGGCTCGTTCGGCGCTACCGGACGGCGCGGCGGCGGCCCCGGCTGACCCGGACGCGGCGCGACGCCGGGGCGCGGCCCCTCGCCACCCTCCGCCGGCGGCTGCTGGGCCCGTGCGGCGGGCTGCTCGGGCGCGGCCGGGCGCGCCCGTGACGGCGTGCTGGGGACCGGCCGCAGCTGCGGAACCGGCTCCTCGGGCGGCTTCGGCGGCGGGGTCTTCGCGGCAGGCGCCTGCGGCGCGGCGGGCTTCGGCGGCTCGGCGGCCGCGGCAGCCGGCGCGCCGTTCGAGGCAGCCGGTACAGCCGGCGAGATGGGGGCCGCGGCCGGCGCGGCGGCGGCCGGTGCGGCGGGCGTCTCTGAAGGGGCGACGGGCGTGCGCGGAGGCGCCGCCTGGCCTGCGGGTGCGGCAGCCGGAGCCGGTTTGGCCGCCGCTTTGGCGCCTTTCAGCTGTGCGCGCAAAAGGTCGGCGACCTTCGGCTCGACGACGCTGAGTTGGTTCTTCGCCTCCAGCCCGAGCCGCCCGAAGAGGGCGAGCAGGTCTTTCGACGACATGCCGAGCTCTTTGGCGAGCTCGAAAATCCGTGGTTTGCCGGTTGCCATGCAGTCCTTCAAAGATTACGGTGCCCGAAGGCACCATCCGCCGTTAAGTCATTCTACGTGAGCTCCGAGATCCGGAGGTGTGCCGGCGTGCCCGCCTGCCGTCACCATTGTAGCAGAGCTTCCATACTGAACCCCGGATAACGTTTGTTCTTTGCAACCCGTTCCGCACACTCGCGCGAGCACAGGTAGACGCCGCGGCCCTCGGAGCGCCTGCCCGTGTCGGCCACCCAGCGACCGTCACGGCGGGTGAAGCGGCGCAGCGCCGGCTGCGGCAACGCGGTCCGGCAGCCTACGCACGTGCGCTGCGGGCTCATTCGTTCGTGAACATCTCCCGCTTGAACTCTTCGAGCCGGCGCAGCAGTTCGTCCTGATCGATCGCCGCCGCTTCGCCTTCCTCGCCTTCGGCCGCGACGGCTTCCTCGGCCTCCACCGCCGCCTCTTCGGTGCCGGCCTGCGCCGCGCGCGCCTCGCGCTCCGCCGCATAACGCTCGCGCGCCTCGGCGGCCTCGGAGTCGCTGGTGATGTCGAGGCGCCAACCGGTGAGCCGCGCCGCGAGCCGGACGTTCTGGCCTTCGCGCCCGATCGCCAGCGAGAGCTGGTGGTCGGGGACGATGACCAGCGCGATCCCCTCGTCCTCGTAGAGCTCGACGCCGAGGACCTTCGCCGGCGCCAGCGCGTTCGCGACGAACGCCGGCAGCTCCGACGCCCAGCGGATGACGTCGATCTTCTCGCCGCGCAGCTCGTCGGAGACGTTCGCGATGCGCGAGGACTTCGGGCCCAGGCACGCGCCGACTGCGTCGATCTCGGGCCGCTTCGAGGTGACCGCGACCTTCGTGCGCGCGCCGGGCTCGCGCGCGATCGCCATGATCTCGACGATGTCGTCCTGGATCTCGGGAACCTGGAACTCGATCAGCCGCTGCACGAGCCCTTCGGCGGCGCGCGAGAGCACGACCAGCGGACCCTTGTTCGTCTTGCGCACGTCGAGCACGTAGGCGCGAATGCGGTCGTTGATGCGGTAGTTCTCGCGCGAGACCTGCTCGCTGAACGGGAGCAGCGCTTCGGTCTTGCGGTCGTCGAGCAGCACGTACATGTTCCGCTGCTCGTAGCGCTGCACGGTGCCGAGCACGATGTCGTGCAGCTTCGCCGAGTAGGTGTTGTAGACGGTGTCGCGCTCGGCCTCGCGGATGCGCTGCACGATCACCTGCTTCGCCGTCTGCGCCGCGATGCGGCCGAAGTCGCGCGGCGTGACGACCTCGTCGTAGAAGTCGCCCGGCTCGTAGCGCGCGCCGGCCTCGCCCTTGGCGATCTCCAGCTTCGGATCGGTCACTTCGCCGTCGGCGACGACGGTGCGCCGGTGATAGACCTGATAGTCGCCCGTCTGGCGGTCGATCGTCACGATCGCGTTCGCCTCGCCGCCGAAGTTCCGCTTGTAGGCCGAGATCAGCGCAGCCTCCAGCGCTTCGAGCAAGGACTCGAAGCTGATGTTGCGTTCGTTCTCGATCTCGCGGAGCGCCGCGATCATCTCTGCGTTCATCGGTTTTTCTCTCGCTGTTTCGCGCGCTGGAGGTCGGCGCGCACGTCGTACTCCAAGTTCGCCGACTTGATGACGGCGATCGGGATGGGCAGCTCGCCGCGCTCGCGCGCGAGGATGACGTTCGTTCCGCGCACGCCGTCGAGCTTGCCGCGATGGGTCTTGGCGTTCTCGATCGCGAGCGTGGTGACGATCTTCACGTCGCGGCCGGCGAAGCGGTCGTAGTCGGACGGCTTGGTCAAGGGCCGGTTCAGCCCCGCCGACTCGACCTCGAGCGTGTAGGGATCGGGAAACGCGTCGAGCGCGGCATTGATCCGCGCGGCAATTCGCTCGCAGGTCGCGACGTCGACGCCGCCGTCGCGGTCGACGGTGACGTGCAGCGCGCTCTGGTGCCGGTGCCGGTGCGCGCTCGCGCTGACGATCTCGACGTTGCGAAACTCCGGTTGATGCGGCAACGCATGCACGACCCGCTCAAAGGCTTCCGTAAAAAGGCTCTCCGCCCCCGGCTCCGACCCCCCCGCGCCGTGCGCGGGGCCCCCCATCCGACCTCGCAACGACTCGGGTGGCGCGGAACGATGCTGCTGCGCTCGGTCCATCACCAATCCCATCTTTCTTTCAACAAAGAAGCGCGGGCTTTGCCCACGCTCCCAGCGTCTACGTCCGTCGCCCATCATACGACAAATTCGCATAGTTCGCAAACCCTCACAGGTGGCGCGGCACCGGCGTGGTGAGCGAGCCCGGCGCGATCCGCTCCATGCGCGGGTCGTTGCACGAGACGTCGACGTACTCCACGACCGGCTTGAGATCGGGCGGGCGGTCGGGCAAGGTAGGATGCGGGAAGCCGCCCGCCAGTGACGGAGGCGGCGTCGGCGGAGGCGGCTGCGGATGGTCGGTGATGCGGAACGCGCGGCAGACCTCGCGCCCGAAGACGTCCCTCTTCCGCTCGAACACGTAGGCGATCGAGTCGGCGTGGATCAGCGTTCGGGAGACGCGTATGAGCCCGAAGGTCGCGGCCAGGACCTCGGCGGGCGGCGCCAGCGCCTTCTCGTACGCCTCGACGGCCGCGTTTGGGTCGAGCGCCGGCGCGTAGTGCCCGGGGACGACGGGGTTGTGCGGGAGCAGCGCGCGCAGCTTGTCGTTGAGCGAGCTGGTGCTGCCGGATGAAGGCGCCGTGCTCGCCCCGGCGGCCGGGCGCCCCGGGGAAGCCGCGGCCGGCGCACCGCTCGTGGCGGGGCGGCCCGGCGCTGCGCCGCGAGCGCCGGAAGCCGGGCCCGCCGGGCCGGTCTTGCCGCCTCGGCCGCCTTGGCTCCCCGGCGTCGTGCCGGGTTTCGTCGCCGGCCGGCCGGGCGCCGCGGCGGCC
>JAFAKB010000003.1 GCA_019235885.1 Candidatus Eremiobacterota bacterium
GAGCAGCCTTCCGACGAGGGGAAGCGCAGGACTTCGGTCTCGCCCGAAGCCGCGGCCTCCCAAGACACCGTTCGGCGCGCCTTGTTGGCAGCATCGGAGGATGCCATACTCACCGCATGTCGCCGTTCGCGACGTTCGCGCACCAGCGCCGACCGGTCGACGCCGCGCCTGTCTTGGCCGGCGCGTTCGCGCTGCCCGGCAGCGCCCTGCCGACCGCGCTGCGGCACGACATGGAGCGGCGCTTCGGGTTCTCGTTCGCGAACGTGCGCGTGCACACCGATCCCGCCGCCGAGCGCACGACCGAGAATGCCGGCGCTCGCGCGCTGACCTCGGGCAATCAGATCGCGTTCGGCCCGGGCAGCTTCGCGCCGACGACCGTGGACGGACGCCGGCTGCTCGCGCACGAGCTCGGCCACGTCGTGCAGTCCGCCACCGGCCAAACACCGCCCGGCTGGGTCGACCGCGGCCCCGACGACCCGCTCGAACGCGACGCGGCCCGCCGCGCCGACACCGCGCTCGGATCGTACCCCGCCGGCCACGCCGGACCAGCGCGCCTTCGGGCGCCTTTGCGCGGCGGTCCGCCCGCCACCGGGTCGGTACAGCGCGACACCGCGCCGCCGCGCGACCCGCGCGATGCCGGCTCGCTCGATCCGTCCGGAGCGCCAGAGCAGCAACAGCAGCAGCCCTCGGCGCCTGCCCAGCTGAACTTCTTCCACGGGACCACCTGGCGGATCGCGCAGCAGATCCCGAGCAATGTCCAGCCGCTCGGCGGCGGCGACTTCGGGCAGGGCTTCTACACCCACTACGACCGCGATGCGGCGACGGCCGAGCGGCGGGCCCGCGACTGGGCGATCCGGCTTTCGCGCAACTCGAACCCGCCCGAGCGCTACGCCGGCGTCATCCGGTTCGACGTCGCGCTCTCCGAGATCCGGCGGCTCGGCCAAAAGGCGTTCCCTCTCGTCTCGACGCTGCAGCCCGACTACGCGCAGCGGCAACGGGAATGGCTGAATTTCGTGAGCGGCCCGGGCCGCGGCCGCGAAGCCAACCCGACCTACGACCCCGCCGCCGGAGCGTGGCGCCACGAGCGCGTCGACCCGCCCCCGGCGCAGGACTACGAGCTCATGATGGGACCGTTCTACCGCGGCATCCCCGGGACGCCGGGTGCCGAGCCGCCTCGCTCGGCGTTCCGCCCGTACGCCGAAGGGACGACGATCCCGCAGCAGGTCGTGTGGAACTATCAGCGCTCGATGGACATCCTCAACGCGGCGCCGACGACGCTGACGCAGTACGACGCGACCGATCCGAACCCGCGCCCGATCGTGCCGCCGCACGCGGTCGCGCCGCTGAACGCGTCGGTCGCGGAAGACCCGGCCGCGCTCGAAGCCGCGCAGCGCGGTCTCACCGGCGGTCCGTGAGATGCAGCTCCGGGAAGTGACGGAACGCCTCGACGCGATCGCCTGGCACGAGCAGACCGATCGCGAGCTGCGGGAACGGCCCGGTACGGCGGACACTCCGGCGGCCGGCGTCGAGCCCGAGTTGCGCGCGCTCGCCGCTCAGCTCGATTGGCGCGCGCTCGACGCGCTCGAGCGAACCGACGGATATCTGGTGTGGGCGCTGCGGCTCGCGCCGTTCGTCGAGCACGGCGCGGCGGCGGAACGCGCCGCGCGGCACCTTGACGACCCCGATTGGGACGTGCGGCACTGGGCGCGTGCGCTGGTGCGGCCGGCGAGCTGACGCGCCGATACATGGTTCAGGCCTTCGTCACGTCCGTGCCGTTGGATGGAGGAAAACTACCGCCGCATCCGCGCCGTTAGGAGAACACCATGCGAACCTTCGTTCTCTCGCTGCTCGCTGCGCTTGCCCTCGGCAGCGTCGCCGTCGCCCAGTCGCCCGCGCCCTCGACCGCGCCCGCTCCGGCCGCCTCGCCCGCGCCGACCACGAGCGCGGCGGTGAAGTCGGTCGTCGTCGTGCACATCAAGAACTTCGCCTTCGTCCCCGACACGGTCACCATCGAGCCCGGCCAGACCGTGCGCTGGGTGCAGGACGACGACACGCCGCACACCGTCACCGCTTCAAACAAGTCGTTCGACAGCGGCAATCTGAACAAGAAAGACGCCTGGACCTACGCCTTCGCAAAGCCCGGCACGTACGCATACGTCTGCGCTTACCACCCGTACATGAAAGGCAAAGTCATCGTCAAAGCCCCGTGACGGAGGCGCCGTCCGCCAGGCACTATGAATAGCGGTCTTTGAAAGTCGAAGGATAGACCTCATGGTTCGGATCCCACCACATGATGTAGAGGATCCCTTGCTCCAGAAAGCCCCAGACCCGCTTGAGATTCGTCAGGCGAAGCGCGAGCAGCTGTTCGGCATTTTGCCAATCGGCATTAATCAGCGCTCTTGCCGGCTTCGACAGCTTTGACACATCGCAGAAGTGATTCTGCTTTCGGGCGGTCACCAGAATGTCGTTCCAGGTCATCTTCTCGAGCGCGGAAAGGTGCGAGACGACGGATTCGACCTCTTCGCGAGAGATGTCGCCCCACCCAAACGGCGGGTCCATGCGGATGCGCCCGAATCGCCAGGTCGGACGACGTGCGAGATACGAGCGCGACTCGGCGCCAAATGTAGTCTTCTTTGACACGCTAGTGAACGAGTTGCGTCAGCTGCAAACAGCCGATGAAGTCGGCGACAAGCTGGAATAGTAGTTCACCATAAGCTCGGTGCTGATTGGCCGGTCGCCACGCAACCACGGGGCTAGATTGCCGCGTGCCTCCCGCCACGGCTTCTCCGCGTGCACGAGGTCATACAGCCAGTGCTGCGACTTACGAGCATAGGACTTGAGGACCGCATCGACCGTTTCGCAAGCGATCGGGTCGTTTGCGACCACGTCAGCGTCGCCGCCGACCGTCCGCACGACGGACTGGCCTTCATGCCGCTGGTACAGCAACGGCGCAACCGGGCCGTTCGACCACGCCTGAATCTCGTCCTCGAAAAGCGCCCGGCCGTCCCAAACGAGCGACCACGCCTGGCAGTAGTAGACGAGCTTCTGTAACTTCATCGCCGGCATAGGGCCGCGACGCTTCAGAATGTATTCGGCGACGTCGATCGATTTTGGCACGAAGTGTTCTCCTTTGCACACCCGATCAAAGACCCGGAGAACATTTTACCGTTTCGCGTGAACTGTGTCAACGATTATGACACAACGCATATCTCATGACGGCGTTGCATATCGTTTCATCGTGCCGGCAGTGGTACTTAAGCGCCCGCCGCGCGGGGAGCTATAACGGTATGTTGAAAAGGTTCACGCCGGCGGAGCCGGCGCGCGAGCGCTATTGATATTCCTACGACGACGACCGCGCTGCCCAGCGCTTCGCGGGCGCCGAAGCGTTCGCCGGCCACGATGCCGACGCTCACCGCGATCACCGGAATGATCAGCGGCACCAGCGCGATGACGGACGCGGGCAAACGCTGCAGCGCCCACAGGTTGAGGAAGAACGCAAGGCCGCTGCCGAGCAACGCGAGGTACGCGAGCGCGGCGAGCGAAACCGGCGCGACGGCGAGGGCCCAGTCGACGTGTTCCGTCCCTATCCCCCACGCGCTGGTCGCCCCGCCGGCGGCCGTCATCGCGAGCGGCAGCGTCGCGAGCGGCCCGTACTGCGCGTGTTTTTTTGCATAGCAGTTCGCGAACGCCGCCGATGCGGCCGCCGCAATCACCGCCAGCGCGTACAGCGAGCTGGCGCGGAACTGGCCGCCGACCGAGATGACCGCCACGCCAGCGAAGGCGACCGTCGCTCCGGCCCACACGAGCGGCGTCGTCTTCTCGATTCGCAGCACGCGGCCGAACGCGAACATGAAGAACGGAAACGTCGCGAACAGCACCGCGACCAAACCCGAGTCGAGCCGCGTCTCCGCGAGGTAGACCAGCGCATAGTTCACCCCGCACATAAAGACCCCCATTACGCCGACAAGCTTCCACGGCACTTCGCGAGGCGCCAGCAGCTCCCGGCGCGCGGCCGCAACGGCGAACAGCACCAGCCCCGCGATCAGAAAGCGCAAGCCGCTGCCCGTGACCGGCGGAAGATAGTGCAAGCCCACCTTGATAACGAGCCACGTCGTGCCCCAGATCAGGCACATCGCCGCGTAAGCGACCCAAACCATCATCTCTACGGTACGCTGAAACGAACGGCTGAGAAAGGGCCAGTTGCGACGCCGTACCGATACCACTCTCGTACCGGCTCGCACACCGCGACGCTAGCCGTGCGCGCGCAGCATCAGCGTCACCACGACGTTGAACACGACCGCGCCGAGCAGCGCGAACCCAAAGCCGAACGCCGTCATCGAGAGCACCACCACGGCGATGCGGCCGGGCGTGGCGCTTTCGACGCGGCCCGGGCCGATGCGCCACACGATCGCCCAGCCGAGCGTCCATTCGACAAATCCGGTGATCGCACCGACCGCCTCGACGCGCCGCAGGTCGAGCAGCGCGAACATCGCGCAGAACCCGATCACGATGTAGAGCACGAGTTGCACCGGCCACAGCTTGCGGTACGGAAAACCGGGATGGCGCGCCGCCGCCATCGCGCTCAGGACGTCGAAGAGCAGTACGATCGCGATGCTCGCCACGACCGCGAGCGGGAAAGCGACGGAGAGCGGCCAAGGCGTCACGCCGTAGCATGGTCTTCAGCAGCGAGGTCTTCCTCTTCGGGTTCCTGCCCGCCGTCCTCGCGCTGTACTTTCTGACACCCGGCCCGCGGCTCAAGAACGTCGCGCTCGTTCTCGCCAGCCTTTTCTTCTACGCCTGGGGCGAAGGCCGGTTCGTCGCGCTGGTCCTCGCCTCGGCGCTGGTCAACTACGGCTTCGGGCTCGCGCTCTCGCAACTCCCCGGCGGCGGGACGCGCGCGCGCAAGCTCGTGCTCGCCGCCGCGGTGGCGTTCGACCTCGGCGTGCTGGCCTGGTTCAAGTACACCGGTTTTCTCGCCGACAACCTCAGCTTCATCACCGGCGGCGCGATCGGGCGCAACGTCGCGCTCTCGCACGTCTACCTGCCACTGGGGATCTCGTTCTTCACCTTTCACGCGATCTCGTACGTCGTCGACGTCTACCGCCGCACCTCGGAAGCGCGCAAGAACCCGCTCGAGATCGTGCTGTACTTCGTCTTCTTCCCGCAGCTCATCGCCGGGCCGATCATCCGCTACAAGGACGTCGCGGCACAGCTCTCGCAGCGCGTCGTCACGCTGGACGGGTTCGCCTACGGCGCGCGCCGCTTCGTCGTCGGGCTCGGGAAGAAGGTGCTGATCGCGAACACGCTCGGCGCGACCGTCGACCACGTGTTCGCGACGCCGGACGCGAACGTCAGCACCGCGCTGGCGTGGTTCGCGCTCGCCGCGTACACGCTGCAGATCTACTTCGACTTCTCCGGCTACTCCGACATGGCGATCGGGATGGCCCGCATGTTCGGGTTCAAGTTCCTGGAGAACTTCAACTTCCCGTACGTCGCCGGGTCGGTCCGCGAGTTCTGGGGGCGCTGGCACATCTCGCTCTCGCGCTGGTTCCGCGACTACCTCTACGTTCCGCTCGGCGGAAACCGCGTCGCGCCGTGGCGGGTCTATGCGAACCTCGTGATCGTGTTCTTCCTGTGCGGGCTGTGGCACGGCGCGCAGTGGACGTTCGTCGTGTGGGGTCTGATCCACGGCGCGTTCCTCGTCCTCGAGCGCATCGGCGCGGTGCGGCGGATCACCGCGACCCCGGTCGTGCGCCACGTCTACGTCCTGGCCGTGGTGATGTTCGCGTGGGTGTTCTTTCGCGCCGACTCGTTCGGCTACGCGCTCGCATTCCTTCGGACGCTCGTCCACCAAGCGCCGTCGCCTGCGCTGTCGTTCCGCGCCGCGGTCGACCACGAGACGCTGCTCGTCTTCGTGCTCGGCTGCGTGCTCGCGACGCCGTTCCTCGCGCGACGCGTCGAAACCGCGCTGCGCGACGCCGCATGGCGAACGCGCGCCGCCCTCGGCACGCTCGCCGTTCCGGCGGCACTCGCGCTGATCTTCACCGTCTCGGTGATGAAGCTCGCGGCCGGAACCTACAACCCGTTCATCTACTTCCGCTTCTGATGACCGATCCGAACGCGCCGGTCGCGACGCAGCGCGGTCCCGGCGATCTCGTCGTCGCGGTGCTGTTCGCGGTGTTGCTGCTCGTGCCGGCGGCGCTCGCGCTCACCGGGCACGCCGGGTTCGACGTCGACTTCTTGCTCAACACGGAACAGCGCAAGCCATTCGTCGCCCCGCCGGTCACTTCGGGAGCGCTCGCGACCGGCGGCTGGCAGCGCGACGCGGAACGCGAGATCGCCGACGGCTTCCCGCTGCGCCGGCAGCTGATCACCGGCTACGACTACGCGAAGTACGTCTGGCTGGGCGACGTCGGCTCCACCTCCGTCATCCGCGGCCGCGACGGCTGGCTGTTCTACGGCGCCGAAGAGCGCGACTACCTCGAGGGGAAGCCCACCGACGCCGACCTCGCGCACGCCGCCGCCGTCTATGCGGCACGTTCGGCCTGGTGCACGCGCCGGGGCATTCCGTACGTCTTCGTGCTCGTCCCGAACAAGAGCACGATCTACGCGCAGTATCTGCCGCCAGGCATCCGCCGTGCGACCGCAACCGCGGCGGATCGGCTCCTTCCGATGCTGCGCGCGCGCGGCGTCCGCGTCGTGGACACGCGGCAGGCGCTGCTCGACGCCTCGCGCCGCGGCGACGTGTACACGCGCGGCGACACGCATTGGAACGACGCCGGCGCGTACGCGGCCTACCGCGCCGTCATAGCGGCGCTGCGGCAAGCACGCGTGCCGATCCGCGACACGATCGCGCCGTCGTCGATCGTGCCGCGCCGGCGCACCGGCACCGGCGACCTGCTGAAGATCGCCGGCGTGTCGGGGACGATATCGAACGAGTGGCTCGACTACGACTTCCCGCGCCGTGCTCGCGAAATCACGGCGCTGCCGTATCCAAACGACCCCGACGCCGCCGCCTTCGGCTACTACGCGAGCGCGGTCGACGATCCGTCGCTTCCGAAAATTGTCGCCTTCGGCGACTCGTTCCTCGCCGGCCTGCGCCCGTTTCTCGCTGAGGACGCGCGCCGCTTCGTCGCGCTCGACCATCACTCTGTCCAAGGCTCGCAGTTCGACCAAAGGGTCGTCGACGCCGACAAACCCGACATTGTGATCCAAGAGCTCGTCGAGCGCAGCCTCGTCTTCGCCGGATCGTTTACGGAGTGACCCCGACGCTTCAGGAATCCCGGCGCGATCAGCGTTTTCGTTCTCGACCGGCCAGCCGAACTCGATTGCCTTCTCTATGACGGCTGGGGAACCGCCTTGAATTGCCGCCACGACGAGGACGACAAGCATGTACAAGCAGCCCACGGCCGCAACGATCAAGCGCCCGTCATGCGACTGCAAACCGTGACTCGCGGTGCAGTCGTAGCCGACGTACGCGATGCAGCCGCCCAACGTGAGGAGATCGAATGCGATGACCGTCAACGCCGCTCGGAATTGCGCCGCCGGTGATGATGGTCTTCGAAGCCATCGCGACGGCACTGCGGGCGCTTCCGGCGGCTCGTAGACCCGGCCGCAGTTCGGGCACGGCTCGAACGCCTTCATCGTCACCCGCTGCCCGCAACGCGGGCACACGACGTCGTTCACGGGGTTCCGTATCGGACGCGGCCGGGCGAGGTTTCAGCCTCGCCCGGCCGCGTCGCGATCAGGTGCTCAGGACGCGCTGCGCCTTGAGCGCGCGCGAGACGTCGTCGTACAGGGCGCCCAGGTGAGCGCGGGTTTGCACGTCGAGGCCGCGGCGGTTCAGCGCGCCGGCGAGGTCGTGGTCGAGCGCGGCCAGCTCGTAGCGGGCCATCGCCTGCGCGTCGTACGGCGTGCCGGGCGCCGGCGTGAGCGCCATCGTGCGCAGCATCGCCGCGTAGCGGCGCTGCAGGTTGCGGTGCACCTGCGTCGCCTGCGCGACGCGCCCGTTCGCGATGTCGCCGAAGACCGACTGCTGCGTCCACTGGAACAGGTCGGCCAGCGTCATCGTCTCACCCGGCTTCGCCTTCGTCGGCATGTCCGCAAGACGCGCGAGCGTCAGCGGCGCGAACATGTAGCTCAGCGAACGCGCCTGGAAGCGCGCCGCCATGTCGGCGACCGAGAGGTCGTGCCGGGGCGCGTAGACCGCGCCGAAGCTCGAGAACGTCTCGTGCTCCGAGTAGACGAGCCGGCGCAGCGTGCGCGGATCGTACCGGAACGCGTCGTTCGAGAACAGGTAGCGGTCGAGCACCGCGAACGCGCGCTTCTCGTCGGCGCGCGCGACCGGCGTGAGCGGGATCTGGCCGTGCGGGTCGCCGGCGCGCGAGCGCGAGAGGTACTCGCCGCCGATCCAGTGCGAAGCGTCCGAGGTGCAGGCCGAGACCTTGCCCGCGAGGATCCCGAACGCCATCCGCTCTTCCTCGTACGGGTGCTCCGTTGCGGGGAAGCGCTGGTCGAGCTTCGGCAGCAGGCTCTCCACCAGACCGAGCTGCGAGTTGCACCAGCCGATCGGATCGTTCGTCAGCACGAACTGGTGCACGCGCGGATCGATCGCGTGCCCGTTGAACCACGCGACGTCCTCGTCGCTGGCGAAGCGGTACCGCGGATCGGTCCAGTTCGAGGCCCAGCGCGAGAGCGTCGGCACCTCGTCCTGCGGCGTGCGCGCGTTCGGAACCGGCTGGTAACCCCACTGAATCGCGTGGAAGTCGTACGGCCCGAGCACGCTCTGCTCGACCGTTCCCGTGCTCATCCCCTTCGGCCACACGTTGGCGGGGTTGTACTCCATCACCGACGACGCGATCCCATAGCGGGCGGTGAACGCCTTGTTCTGGACGTCCTTCGTCGAGTACGCCATGTGCCCGATGAAGTTGTGCTCGAGGCCGAAGTCGTGGCCGACCTCGTGCAGCACGACGGCGTGGAGATACTCCTGCGAGGTGCGGCGCGCGATGTCCGCGGTGTTGCCGCCGTCCATCAGCGCGGTGGTGATCGCCGCGTACATCATCTGCGCCTTCGCGCCCGGGCCGTCGTTGTGGGCGATGTAGCTGTGCTGCGCGAGGCGCGTGTCGTGGTCCGGGTCTTCCTGGCCGTCGGCGGTGATGCCGAGCAGGTGGTACTGGATCGCGCCGAAGCGGACCAAATCGCTGTCGATCATCACGCCGCTCCGGAAGACCTGGCCGGTGCGCGGGTCCCAGGTGAGCTGCGCCTCGGCGAAGCCGCCGCTGTTCGACTCGGTGAGCCAGCGGATCATGTTGTAGCGGATGTCGTCGGGATCGAAGTTCGGGTCGTTCGGCTGGTCCTGCACCTTGACGGCGTCGGAGATGCCGATCTTCTCGAACGGCGCGTTCCAGGCCAGGATCGCGCTGCGGATCGGCTCGCGGTACTCCGTCGGGATCCCGTTCGAGAGCGTGTACACGATCGGCTGAACCGCCGGCGAGATGGGCTTCGAGGGATCGCTGGCCTTCATGTTCCAGCGCATGATGTAGCGGACGTAGTTGTTCATCCGCTCCGGGTGGTCGAACGCGATGTGCGCGTCGCCGAAGTAGCCGACGCGGTCGTCCTCGAGCCGCGGCATGTACTTCGTCGCGTCGGGCAGCTCCGCGAAGTTGTACGCCATGTGCATTTGAATCGAACGCGGGTCGACGACGGTGTCGACGACGCTCGGCTTGAGCGAGTCGAACGTCTGGTTCACCTCGACGACGACGTTCTTCGGAAACGCCTTGGAGACGCCGAAGTACGAGCGCTGCTGGTCGAGATGGTAGCCGCCGAGCGGGTTGGTCGGATCCTTCGTCACCTCGCTGAGCGTGTTGCCGAAGTCGATCACGTCGCCGAGCAGCGGCGAGAGCTCGATGACGATCGCCTTGTCCGCCTTGTTCTCGGCGACGATGCCGGCGATCCCGAGCAGCGAGTCGGCCGTCGACTGGCGGACCGCGTCGGCGAGCGGCGTGTTCGGGTCGGCCAGGAAGCGCGTGTGCGGCCAGATCATCGCGACGCTCTTGCCGGTGCGCACGAAGCGAACGACGCGCGCCTCCTGCTCGAAGACGTCGCCGGCCAGGATCCCGTAGCCGCCCAGGCCGTTCTTCGGAACCGCGGTCTGCAGGTAGTCCTTGTCCATCTGGTCGGCGGCGAGCCGCAGGTAGACTTTGCCGTCCTTGCGGATCAGCTGGAAGAGCCCGTTCTGGACAACCGCGTCCTTGACGAACGTGTCGTACGCCGGGATATCACCCGGCGCGGGCGGCTTCGCGGCGGCCGCCGCCGCGGCGGCTCCGGCGGCGGCACCGGCTGCCGCGCCCGCGGCGGCGGCGCTGGGCGAGCCGGAGGGCGCGGGCGATGGCCCGGCCGACGTTTGAGCGACCGCCGGTCCGGCGAGCGCGAGAAAACACGAAAAGATCGCGGCAATAGGCCGGACGGTCATCGAGAAACCTCCACAGGAACGTCCGCACGATTTCGTAGGACCGCGGACGAAGACCCGCCCTAAATACGGCAGAAACCTGTTAAGGTTCCATGAATTGCGCGGAACCGTATGGTGCCCAGGAAGGGACTCGAACCCCCACGACCTCGCGGTCACTAATACCTGAAACTAGCGCGTCTACCAATTCCGCCACCTGGGCCCGGACCGACCGACCTCGGTTCAGCCCTCGCCGCTTGCGGACCTGCGTTCCCCGTCTCTCTGACTCCCGAGGCCCTTCACTTCGCGCCGCCGCAGCGCGACGCGATGGATATCAGCAGCGGACTGAGGCGTCCCTCGCTTTTCGCGATCGGTCGTTCTTGCTCGCCGATGGCGGCGGCCACGTCGGCGAAGAACGCGCGCGTCATGGGAACCCATCGCGGCGAGTGGGGAAATATCGCGCCCATCCTCTGCAACCGGATCGTTTCGAGGATGCCGTTGATCGTGTCGAGCTCCTCCGTTTGCTTCGCAGCGATCTCGTGCAGCTGCGCTTTGGCGGCCACGACGTCGCGGTCGTCCTGGGTTCGCGGAGTAGGCGGGACCACCGCACCGTCGAGCCGTCCCCGCGCATCGCTCAGGTTCTTCACCATCGCCTGCACGTTATTTGCCATTACCACCAAGTCGAGGTCTTGCCGTGGCCCAGACAACGCCATGCCGCGGTAACCGGCTTTGCTGGAGGCGATCAGCGCGTCGTTCTGCATCAGCGCCTGCACGGCCGGCGCGACGCTGTCGCGCAAGGCCGTGCACAGGGGGCGTGACTTCGTCGTACCGATCACCGGAAGAGCGGGCGGCGTCGCGGACGAGCCCGGGTCGGCGCCCTCCGCACACGTTTGTCGCGGGCCGATGAGTGCGAGAACGAGGATAACCGCGCCTATCGTCTTCATCGCGGCCCGCTACGATCGACAGCTGTCACTTGTCGTCGCCGCACCGTCAGCGTTTGTAGACGGGAACGAGCTTCGCGCTCGTCAGGGTGCGCTTGTTGGCGTCGATCGCTTGGAGCACGAAGGTGTAGTGGTGCGCCGGCCCCGGCGGCGGACACGGGCCGCCCCAGCCGAGCGTTCCGAAGTCGTTCTTGCCGACGACGGCGCCGCGCGGAACCTTCGGGCCGAGCGCGCGCGCGCTCGCCGGAATGTCGGTGACGATCCAGTGCACCCAGCCGCCGGGCTTCGGCGCGTCGTGGTCGATCACGGTGAGGTCGAAGGCGCGCGTGCCGCGCGGCGGCGCGTTCCAGCGCAGCCGCGGCGTCCGGTTCATGCCCTCGCAGCCGTTCTTGTTCCAGACGAACGGCTTGCGGACCGGTTCGCCGCTCTTCACGTCGGGACTCCACAGCGAGAGCGCCAGCAGCATCGGCAGCATGTGTTTCCTCCTCGATCAGCCTCGTTGCACCAGCGATATTCCGAGCGCGATCGCCGCCAGCCCGCCGAGATCGCGCGCGCCGACCGGCTCGTGCAGCAGCAGCGCCGCCAGCGCGAGCCCGAACACCGGCGTGAGAAAATAGTACGCGCTGACCCGCGAAGCCTCGCCGTGGGCCAGCAGCCAGAACCACAGCAGCGAGGCGCCGAGCGACATCACCAGCACCACGTACCAGAAGGAGACGATCAGCTCCCACGACCAGCGCGCGTGCGGCATCCCTTCCAACGCCGGCGCGAGCGGAAGCAACACGATCGCGGCGGCGAGCAGCTGCACCGCGTTGACCGCGCGGAGGTCCAAGTCCGCGCACCAGCGTTTGAAGACGATCGTCGAGCCGACGCTGCCCAAAACGCCGGCGAACGCGAGCGCGACATCGCCGGGGTCCGCACTGCCCGTTCCGGCGCGCACGATCATGATCGCCACCACGCCGCCGAAGCCGAGCAGCAGCCCGCCCAGCTTCAGCGGGGTGAGCGGCTCGCGCAGCAGCCAGGGCGCGACGAGCGCGAGCGCGAGCGGGTTCGTCGAGGCGACGATCGCGCCGATCCCGGACGCGATGTGGCGCAGCGCGACGTATGTGCAGCCCAGGTAGACGGCGTTCCCGAGCAGGCCGTACACGACCGCTGCCACCCATTCGCGCCGCCCGCGCGGCATCCGCGCGCCCAGCGCGCGCGCGAGCGCGAGCGCGAGCAGTCCCGAAACGGTGAAGCGCACGACCAGGAACCACAGCGGCGAGGTCCCCACGACCCCGACCTTGCTCGGCACGAACGCCGAGGCCCACAAGACAATGTAGAACAGCGCGCCCGCGACGCCCAACGCTCGAGCGTTCACCGCGTCATGCTACGCCCGCGAGGCGCGACCGGACACCACTTCGGTCGGCTGCAAAGCGACCGAGGGGCAGGTCGAGGGCGAAAAAAGTGATGCGCTCACGACCGGAATTGCGACATTGGTCGAAGGGCTCCGCCGCACCGACGACTAAAGGGGCCGCCGCTCAACCCTACCTTTCATCCTGACACTTGGTGGTGTGGGAGGATTCCTTTTGAAACAGGCTAGGCTCTTTGCCGTGGCGGCGGTTTCCGCGTTGCTGACGGCGTGCAACAACGGCGGTGCGACTCCGCCGGCTATGCCGCGGGCGGTTCAGCCCAGCAGCGACGTGCGCGAGTTCCAGTCGATCTCGACGTTCGTCGCGCAGAACACCTCGACGGGCGAGTTCGTCCGCGTGTTCCCGACGCGCGACGTGATGGACGCGTTCCGCGCGACCGACGCCGGGCAGCGCTTCACTCAAGCGACGAACAACCTGACCTATCACGGCGGTCCGGTTCAGACCAGTCCGAAGATCTACGTCGTGTACTGGGGCTCGTCGTGGAACAGCAGCACCGGCGACCCGAAGGGCGTGCGCGCGCGCGCAAACGCGTTCTTCGGCGTGATCGGCGGCAGCAAATGGCTCAACAGCGTCACGCAGTACACGGAGAGCAACGGCCAGCACGTCGGCAACGCCGCCGGCAGCTTCGTCGGCTCGTACGTCGACACGTCGAGCTCGCCGCCGAGCCGTCCGACGCAGTCACAGCTCGCCGCAGAAGCGGCGAAGGCCGCGGCCCACTACGGCGACTACAGCGCGAGCGCGAGCTACGTCGTCGCGCTGCCGCACGGCATCCGGCCGTCCGGCTTCGGTTCGCAGTACTGCGCGTGGCACAGCTCGACGAGCGTCTCCGGCAAGGGCACGATCGCGTACACGAACGATCCGTATCTCCCCGACGTCGGGTACTCGTGCGGCGCGGGCTCGGTGAACAACCCGGGCACGCTCGACGGCATCACGATCGTGTACGGCCACGAGCAAGGTGAGACCGAGACGGATCCGCAGCCGAACAGCGGCTGGCTCGACAGCAGCGGCGCCGAGAACGGCGACAAGTGCGCGTGGACCGGGCTCGAGAACAACCCGAACGCGGGCGGTTATCCGACCCAACCGCTCTGGAGCAACGCCAACAACGGTTGCGTGCAGAGCTACTGAAGCGGCGTGCGTATGACTTCTGTCAAAGATTGACGACAAAGGTCAGCGGCACGACTTTTCTCGAAGGTCCCTTGGGAGGCCGCACATAAGAGTCGCGGCCTCCCAAGGTCCAAGTCCCCGTAGAACCAAGCCAACTCAAACCTAGTCACTCAAGCTACCACCTTTCGGGGTGTGGAGGTTTTCCTTGAAGTACACCAGGCTTTTTGCCGCGGCGGCGGTTTCTTCGTTGCTCGCCGCGTGCGGCGGCGGCGGCACGGTCGTGCCGGCGAACAACACCGTAGCGCCCTCGTCGTCGGACCGCTCGCAGGAGTTCTCGTCGGTCTCGACCTTCGTCGCGCAGAACACCACGACAGGCGAGTTCGTCCGCGTCGTCCCGACCCGCAGCGTGATGGACGCGTTCCGCGCGAGCGCCGCCGGCCAGCGCTTCACTCACTCCGGCAGCAACATGACGTACCACGGCGGTCCGGTTCAGACCAATCCGAAGATCTACGTCGTCTACTGGGGATCGGCGTGGAACGGAAGCAGCGGCGACCCGAACGGCGTGCGCAGCTACTACAACGCGTTCCTCGGCGTGATCGGCGGGAGCGCCTGGCTCAACACCGTCACGCAGTACACGCAGAGCGACGGTCAGCACGTCGGCAACCAGTCCGGTTCGTTCGTCGGCTCGTACGTCGACACGACCAGTTCGCCGCCGAGCCGACCGACGCAGTCGCAGCTCGCCGCGGAAGCGACGAAGGCCGCCGGGCACTACGGCGACTACAGCGTGAACGCCAGCTACATCGTCGCGCTGCCGCACGGAATTCGTCCGTCCGGCTTCGGAACGCAGTACTGCGCGTGGCACAGCTCGACCGGCACGAGCCACGGCACGATCGCGTACACCAACGAGCCTTACCTCCCCGACGTCGGCTACTCGTGCGGCGCGGGCTCGGTGAACAACCCCGGCACGCTCGACGGCGTCTCGATCGTCGGCGGCCACGAGCAGGCCGAGACCGAGACCGATCCGCAGCCGAACACCGGCTGGCTTGACAGCAGCAACGCCGAGATCGGCGACAAGTGCGCGTGGATGAACCTCGAGGACAATCCGAACGCGGGCAACTACCCGACCCAGCCGCTGTGGAGCAACGCCAGCAGCAGCTGCGTCCAGAGCTACCCCTAGCGGCCCCCAGGGAGCGTAACGAACGAGCCCGCCGGTTCTCCGGCGGGCTCGTTCCTTTCAAAGGCGGCGTTTTGCCTGAAAAACCGGCACCAATCACGGGATCGGGCGGTTCGAGGATGCATAGAGCGAAATGGAAGCCCGGAGCCTATGGAGCGCGCGCTGATCCTCACCGGAACGACCGGTCTCGTCTCATGACCGACGAAGCAGTCTTCTACCGCCGCTTCGTCGACGACGTCCGCCGCTGCGCCGCGGGCCGCGCGCCCTCGGCGGTCGCCGAGATCGAGCACCGGGTCCGGATCGCCATGATCGCCCCGCCGTCGCAGCGCGAGCGGCGCTGGGCGCGCGTCGTCGCCGCCGTGAACGACCTGCTGGCCGGCGTCGCGGCCCCGGCGAACGACGGTGCCGCGGCGCGGCTGCGCGCCTTCGCCCGGGAGAACGCGGACCTGGGCCGGCCGCGCGACGTCGCGATCACCGACTTCCGGCTCGACGCGCAACCCGAGGGGACGCTGACCGGGCGCGACGGCCGCATCTACCTGGTCTTCGCGGCCGCGACGCGCGCGCTCCGGCAGCGTCCGCCGGCACCCGCGCTCGACGAAGTCGTCCCGGCCTCCACCCGCCGCCTCGCCGAGTGGTCGGTCTTCGGGGTCTGCACCGCCGCGGCCGCCGCGGCGGTCTGGTTCGCCTTCTTCGTTCCGGTCTAGTCGCGCGCGCCCGCGCGGCGCGAAACGCCTGCGCGTCGAAACGGGTCACGACGGCAGATGATCCTGCGCTTGCTGCCGATCCTCGGCATCACGTTCATCGACATCCTCGGGTTCAGCATCCTGATCCCGCTGATGCCGTTCTTCGTGAAAAAGTTCGGCGCGCCCGACGTCGTCGTCGGCGTCGTCTTCGCGACCTACTCGCTGTGCCAGTTCGTCGCCGGGCCGATCTGGGGAAACGTCAGCGACCGCATCGGGCGCAAGATGGTGCTGATCGTCTCGCAGGCCGGTGCCACGGTCGCGTGGGCGATCCTCGCCTTCGCGCCGTCGATCCCGTTCGTGATCTTCTCGCGCGCGATCGAGGGGTTCAGCGGGGGAAACATCGGCGTCACGCAGGCGTACGTCGGCGATCTCGTCGAGCCGAAAAAACGCGGTCAAGCCTTCGCGTACGTCGGCGCGGCGTTCGCGGCGGGGTTCGTCTTCGGCCCCGCCAGCGGCGGCTATCTCGCCGATCGCTACGGCTTCGGGGTGCCGTTCCTCGTCGCGGCGGCGCTGCAATTGCTCACGCTGCTGCTCACCATCTTCATGCTGCCCGAGTCGCGCGGGCGCGCGCCGGAAGGGACGCAGAGCGCGGTCGGGTTCGGTGACATCGCCGGCTCGCTGGCGGACAAGGCGGTCGCGCCGGTGCTGTGGCTGCGGCTCGTCTACACCTTCGGCATGTACGGCTGGTTCGCGGCGCTGGCGCTGATCCTCCACGCGCAGCTCGGCTGGAACTTCAAGCAGATCTCGTACGTGTTCGCTGCGTTCGGCGTGCTGCAGGTGATCTTGCAGGTCGCCCTCGTCGGCCGGCTCGTCGACACCATCGGCAACCGCAACGCGACGAACCTCGGCTTCGCGCTGTGCACCGCCGCGTTCGTGCTGGTTCCGCTGAGCACGTCGCTGTGGGTCGCGCTGCTGGTGCTGCTGCTGTTCGGCATCGGGATCAGCGTCACCAACGCCGCCTTCCCCGCGCTCGCCTCCGACGCCGCACCCGACGCGAAGCGCGGCACCGTCCTCGGCGTCGTGTCCGGCCTCGACAGCTTGGCCGGATTCGTCATGCCGCCGATCGTGACCGGCGTGCTCGGCGCGTTCGGCGTCACGCCGGCCGCCGCGATCATCGCGGCGCTCGTCGGCACCGCCCTCGTGATGGGACTGATCCAAGCCCGCCGCACGCCAGCGGCGCCGATCGGCGCCGCGGCGGCCGCAGCCGAATGACGCGCTGGTTCGGCTGGCTGCGCTTTCCCGGCTGGCTGGTGGGACGGAAGCTGCAGCAACAGCGCGCGGGGCCGGAGTTTCGCGTCGCGGAGGACATACGCTTCGCGTACGTGCCGCGCACGATCGAGCTGCGCAGCGATGCGTTCCGGGACGGCGAACCGCTGTCAGCGACGGAGTCTTCACCGCCGCTCGAATGGCGCAACGTGCCCGGCGAAACGAAGAAGCTCGCGTTGGTCATGGAGGACGTCGACGTCCCGTTTCCGCGCCCGCTCGTCCACGCGATCGCTTACGACGTCGATCCGTCCGCAACGGCGATCGCCGCCGGCGCGCTCGACGGCACCCAAGTGACGATGGGCTACAACGGCTCCGGCCACCGCGGCTACGTCGTCCCGGCACCGCTCCCCGGCCAAGGCGCGCACCGTTACTACGTCACGCTGCTCGCGATCGATTTCGCCCCGAGCTTCGATCAACCGCCGACCAGAGCGCGCCTGCTCGACGCGATCGCCGGCCACGTGCTCGCCCTCGGCGAAATCCACTTCACCGCGGAACGTTGACACACGACGTAGTATCGTCGCTCGCGTTTACACCGTGACCCAGCCGGCGGCGGTCGCGATCGCGATCGCTTCGCGGCGGCCGCTGCAGTTGAGCTTGCGGCAGATCGAGCGGATGTGCGTGTCGACGGTTTGCGGGCTGCGGCCGGTTTTCGCGGCGACGTCTTTGGTGCTGGCGCCTTTCGCGAGAACTTGCAGGATCTCGCGTTCCGACGGCGTGAGCTGCGTGTAGCCCGGCTCGTCGGCGCGCGCGAGCGGGAGGGCCGCCATCAAGCGCGCCATGCCGCCGAAGTGCTCGGCGCGCAAGCGCTCGAGCGCGGCAGTGATCGACGCGGGGTCGGCTTGCTGGAGCTGAACGCGCTCGGTCGCGCGAACCGCGCCGGCGAACGCGCGCAGGCGGTGCATCGCCGGCGTCATCGAGCGCTCGGCGTCGGCGAGGTGACGGTGCGCCGAAGCAGAGCGTCCGCGCACGAGCTCGGTCAAAGCGAGCGTCAACTGCGCCCGCACGACTCGCGGAGTGCTGCGGCTGCACCGCTCCACCGTCGAGGCCGCGTCGCGCAGCGACTCCTCGCCTTCTTCGTACAAGCCGGCCGCAAACGCGTACAGTGCCGTCTCGGCGGCGCGCAGGGCGCGGCGTTCGTCGAATGCCTGGCGTTCGGCGGTGCCGGCGAGCAGCTCGAAGGCGCGCCGGAAGTCGCCGTCCCAGGCCGCGCGCAGCGCGTGTGCGGGAAGCAGCGCTTGCCCCCGGGCGACGGGTGCGGCACCGTCCTCGAGCAGCTCGCGGTCGAGCCGCTCGATCGCAGCGTCGTCGCCGCGTTCCACCTCGATCGCGTAGGACGCGACGATTCCGTAGATCAGAACCTGCCTGCTCGCGCCTTTGCGGGCGCACTCCTGCAGCTTGTCGAGGATCGCCAAGGCCGCGATCGGATCGTCGTCCTCACCGTGAGCGACCGTGTTCAGAACGCTGTAGGCGCGCGCCGCCACCTCGAAGAGGCCGCGCGCGGTCGCAAGCTCGACCGCCAAGGTCGCAAAGCTGCGCGCGCGCTCGCGTGAGGGCCCGTACTGGTGCACGTACGCGGCTTGCTGGTACAGCCGCGCGCGCAGATCGTCGCTCAGCGATTCTTGGAAGCTCAGCGCTTGTTCGATCGCCACGAGCGCGTCGCTCATCCGTTCTGCGCGAACGTACCCGGTGGCCAGCGTGCCGAGAATCGGAGCGCGCAGCTCGAGCGGCAGCGACGCATCGTGTGCGTACGGCTCGAGGAGCGAAACGCAGTCCCGGTCTTGCCGAACGAGCTCGATGGCGTAGCGATGCACCAGCGCAACGCGCAGCTGAAGATCACGAGCGCGCTCGATCGCCGCTACGAAACCGGGCTCGGCCACGTCGAAGCGGCCGCGGTTCGCATCGAGCATCGCCCGCACGCCGATCACGGCGGCCTGCTCTTTGCGGAGCCCGTCGGGCACGGCGTCCAGCGCTCGCGCGAGGACTTCGGCTTCGCCGCGCTCCAGCAATTCTATCCCGAGCGACTCGACGATGCGGACGATCGGTTCGACCGCGCCGACTTTGGTGTAAAGCGCCAGCGCGACCGCCTCGCCGGTGTGCCGGCGCTGCTCCAGGAACGCGCCGGCTTCGACGTGCGCGGTATACCACTCGTTCGAACCGCTTCGGCGGAGCTCGCGCTCGAGGAAATCACGGAACAGGTCGTGGTACCGGTATTGCGCCGGCGACGAGGTGCTCAGGAACGTCACGGTACGGCGCAGATCGTCGAGAAAGTCAGGCGTCCCGCCGAACCGTTCGGCGATCTCCGCGTCGAACGTTGAAAAAACAGAGGTGCGAAGCATGAACCGTTGCTGCGCGCGCGTCAGCCCGCCGAAGACTTGCTCCGCGAGATAACGATACACCATCTCCCGCGTCCCGCTCGCCGCCGCGCGGAGGTCCTCGGCATGCGTCCGCGTGCGGAGCGCGATCGAGAGCGCTATCGGCCAGCCGCCGGTCAGCTCCCGCAACGCCTCCACCTCGAGCGGCTGCGTACTCGTCTGCACGTCGTCCGCGGTCGCCAGCGCCTCCTCGGCGGTAAAGCGCAGATCGTCCTCACCGATCGGGTAGTCCATGCGGCCGTAGCCGATCCATGACGCGATCGGCAAACCGACGTCGGACCGGGTCGCGATGATCCAGCGGATTCGTTCGCCGCTGCTTTCGATCAAATACACCAGCAGCGGCACGACGTGAGGATCGGCTGCGGCATGGTGAAGATCGTCGATGACGATCGTGCAGACCGTGCGTTTGAGGTGCTCGGCAAACCACTTCCCCACTTCGCGGACGCCGTCGGGCGCATTCATCACTCGCTGCTGCAGCGCGGGGAACGCCGCCGTCAAACCGGGCGCGACGGAATGCAGCGTCGTGCTCAGCCCGTGCACGAACGCCATCAAGGTCGCGTCTTCCCGCGCGACGTCGTAGCGCACGCCGTCGATGCGCGCCGTTTCGACGAAGTCGCGCAACGCGACCGTCTTGCCGAACCCGGCGGGGGCGACGATCAGCGTGACCGGAAAGCGGGTTGCGTGTGAAAGTCGTTCGTTGATGCGAGCGCGCAGCAGGCGTGTGACAGGCATCACGCGGCCTTTAGTCCCTCCCTCGTTTGGGGCTCCCCGTCGACATGGTATATCCGCTCAAGCAGCCATGCCCCCACGGGCAATTCCCATCGTGCTCGTTCTTGGAACCCGACGAACACATGAAATCTATCGCCGATCCCTTGAAGCAGACCTTGGCGCTTCTGACCCTCGCAGCACTTGCAGGCTGCGGCGGAGCGGGTGCCTCGCCTGCACGTCACTTCGCCGCAGCCAGCGGGGTCATGCGCGCTGCGCACGACGCCTCGACCGCCGATCCGGGTGAAGCAGCAGCCGGACTTCCGGGCGAGGCCGCTGCGGGACTTCCGGGCGAAGCGGCTGCGGGTCTCCCCGGCGAGGCGGCCGCGGGACTCCCGGGCGAGGCGGCCGCCGGGCTTCCGGGAGAGTCCGCCGCGGGTCTGCCGGGCGAGACTCCCGCCGGCCTGCCGGGCAGCACGTTCGCGTGCCCGGGAATTCCGGCGAGCGGCCAGGCTGCGTGCACGATGGCCGTCAACACGAACGTCCCGCCGGTCGCGAACGCAGCGCTGCCCGCCGCGGCGATCCCCGGGCTGCATCCGGTGGACCTGCAGAGCGCCTACGGGCTGCCGTCGCAGAATGCTGGCGGGACGGTCGCGGTCGTCGACGCGTTCGACGATCCGACGGCCGAGTCGGACTTGGCGGTCTACCGCACAGCCTTCGGGCTGCCCGCGTGCACCGGCGCGAACGGGTGCTTCCGCAAGGTCGACCAGCGCGGGCAGACCGGCGCGTATCCGGCGACCAGCGTCGCGTGGGCGCAAGAGACGGCCCTGGACCTGGAGATGGTCTCGGCGGCGTGCCCGCGCTGCTCGATCCTGCTCGTCGAGGCCGATTCGGCGTCGCTCGACGACCTCGGCGCGGGCGTCGACACGGCGGCCGCCTACGGCGCCGCGGCGATCAGCAACAGCTACTATGCCATCGAGTGGAAGACCGAGTCGAACGAGGACGTCCACTATCGCCACAACGGCATCGCCGTGACGGCGAGCTCCGGCGACCGCGGCTACCCGAGCTACCCGGCCGCCTCGCGCTACGTCACGGCGGTCGGCGGTACGACCCTGACCGGCGGCCCCGGCAATTGGACCGAGGGGCCGTGGAAGTACACCGGCCACGGCTGCAGCGCGATGATCTGGCGGCCGCGCTGGCAGCCCGGTCCGTGCCGCGGCCGCTCCACGGTCGACATGGCGGCGATCGCCGACCCGCAGACCGGCGTCGCGACCTTCAGCACCCAGGGCGGCGGCTGGTTCGTAGCCGGCGGCACCAGCGTCGGCGCGCCGCTGGTCGCCGCGGCGTACGCGCTTTCGGGCGTCCCGGCCGGACCGTGGTTCTCGTACGCGCGCCCGACGGGTTTCCACCCGATCGGCGGCGGCGGATACCAGCCGATCACCGGGCTCGGCTCGCCGAACGGGGTGGTCGCGCTCTAGTCCACCTACCCGCTTTCCGGTATGTCGGGTTCCGCTTTACACCGGTACGCTCGGTGCGAAGGAGGTCGGAACCCGACATGAAGAGACTCGTCGCCGCCGCGATCGCCCTGGGGATCGCCGCCACCGGATGCTCGGGAGCGCGCAGCGCGAGCGCGCTGCTGCCGGTGAGCGGCTTGCAGTTCGGCGACGGCACGATGTCGCTCTCGCGGGCGGGCGCGCACTCGACCCGCGCGCCGAAGGACGCCGCCGCCGCGCCCGCCGGCTGGTCGAGCACCGCGACGCAGGCCTTCAGCCTCAAGAACGCGACCGACCTCGGCGCGCTCGATCCTTCGAAGACGCTCACCGTCCGGCTCGGCTTGCAACTGCACAACGTCGATGCGCTCAAGCAGGCGGTGCAGTCCCGCGCGAAGCTCTCGCCGGCGCAGATCAAAGCCTCGTACGGCCCGACCGCCGACGAGGTCGCAAAGGTGACGACCTACTTGCAGAGCCAGGGCTTGAGCAACGTCGTGGTCGAGCCGAACAACGTGCTGATCAGCGCGAGCGGGAGCGCGGGTGCGATCGCCAAGGCGTTCAACACGACGCTGCACGGCTTCAGCGTGAACGGCGCGACGGTCTTCGCGAACACCGCGCCCGCGTACGTGCCCAGTACGTTGAACGGCATCGTCGTCGCGGTCCTCGGCTTGAACGACGTGAAGACGTACAACGTCGCGCCGCGCAAGGGGACGCTGGCGATCAACCACGCGCCGGCGGCCACCTCCGCGACCGCGCCGCAGCCCGAGTCGCCGTGCGCGATCTCTAGCGTCTTCATCGTCGGGCTGCCCTCGCCGCAGCCGATTCCGACGCCACAAGCGTACACGACGGGCTGCCCGCGCAACTACACGCCTTCGGACTACTGGCGCGCGTACGACGTCAACTCGTCGCCGGCCGCCAGCAGCGTGAACGTCGCGATCATGACCGAGGGGAATCCGCGGCCGGCGATCGACGCCTTCCGTATCAACGAGCAGGGTGACGGGCTGCCGCAAGTTCCGGTCGTCCTCAAGCAAGTCGGGCTGGCGAGTCCCGACGTCAACCCGGTCGCGATCGACGAGTGGACGCTCGACATGACTGCTTCGACCGGGATGGCCGGTGCGGTGAACACGCTGTACGTCTACGCGACCACCTCGCTGACGGACTCCGACATCGCGCTGATGTACAACCACTGGGTCACCGACGACCTCGCGCCGATCGGCAACTCCTCGTTCGGCGGCTGCGAAGTCTACCAGTACGTCGACGGCGCGATGCTGATCGACGACGAAGTCCTGTTGGAAGGCGCCGCGCAAGGGCAGACGATGTTCGCCTCGACCGGCGACACGGGATCCTTCTGCTCGGTAGGCAATCCCAACGGCGTTCCGGGCGGCGCGCCGCTGATGGAATATCCCGCGGCCTCGCCGTACGTGGTTGCGGTCGGCGGCACCACGCTGTGGTCGCAGGTCGACGGTAGCTATCAAGGCGAGTCGGCATGGAACGCGGGCGGCGGCGGGGTGAGCCAGTTCGAGTACTCGCCATACTGGCAGAACGGCGTGCAGCCCGCCAGCTCGACGCCGGTCGGCCTCACCTTCCGCGGTCTCCCCGACGTCGCGATGGACGCCGACATCCAGACCGGGATGATCATCTATCTCGCCGATCAGGGCTGGACCGTGATCGGCGGCACGAGCCTGGCCTCGCCGCTCGCCGCGGGAATGTGGGCGCGCATGCTGCAGCAGCATTCGAACGTCGGCTTCGCAGCGCCGGCGCTCTACCACGCGTTTGCGGTCAGCAACCCCGGCAACAAGTACGTCGGGCCGCCGCCGACGATCAGCGTCGGGCCGTTCCACGACGTGATCAGCGGCTCGAACGGTGCGTTCACCGCAACGCCGAACTACGACTACACCACCGGGCTGGGCAGCGTCGACGTCGACGCGTTGAATGCGGTGATCGGGTCCTAAAAGGGTTCCGCCCCGATCGCTGCAGGAGGGCACCGCGACGACACGCGCGGTGCCCTCCTTGCGTCCTTCGACAGGCTCAGGATGACGACGATTCGTTCAACGATAGTGCCGCACGGAACATGACGTCGGCGCTAAAGGTCGCCGCTTTCGATGAGGTCGAGGCCGCGCTGGGTGAGCTGGTTCACCGCGGGGCCGAAGTCTTTGAAGCGCTCGTCGTGGGTCTGGCCGCGGACGTAGCGGATGTAGATCTGCTGCAGGATCACCGCGTAGCGAAAGACGCTGAAGACGACGTACCAGTGCAGGTCGCCGACGTCGAAGCCGCTCTTGCGCGCGTAGCGGTCGGCGGCTTCGCGGCGGGTCGGGAAGCCGTCCAGCCAGGTCGGCATGCGGCCGTGCAGCCAGCCCGCGTCCTCTTTCTGCGCCCACAGGCCGAGCAGGTAGCCGAGATCCATCAGCGGCTCGCCGCGCGTGCACATGTCCCAGTCGAGGACGGCGACGGTGCGGCGCGGGTCGTGCGCGTCGCGCAGCGTGTTGTCGAGCTTGTAGTCGTTGTGCAGGATCACCGTGCGCCGCTCGGGCGGCATCGTCTGCCGCAGCCAGCCGGTGAACGGTTCGGCCGGGCCGACGTCGGGGGTCAGCGCGTTGTACCAGCGCTCGATCCAGCCGTTGAGCTGGCGCTCGACGTAGCCTTCGGGCTTGCCGAGATCGCCGAGGCCCACGCTCGCCGCGTCGACCGCGTGCAGCGCGGCGAGATCGTCGATCAGCGTCTCGCCGATCCCGCGCAGCACCTCGGGCTGGTGCGCCCACGGCTCGGGAATCGTCTGCCGCAAGCCGATGCCGTGGCGCCGCTCCATCACGAAGAAGTCCGCCCCGATGATGGTGTGATCCGTGCACAGCAGAAAGCTGCGCGGCGCGAGCGGGTAGCCCTGGTACAACGTCGAGAGGACGCGGTGCTCGCGCCGCATGTCGTGCGCGCCGCGCGCGAGGGGGCCGAGCGGCGGGCGGCGCAGCACCCACTCGCGCGCGCCGAACCGCACCAAGTACGTCAGGTTCGCATGGCCGCCGCCGAACTGCCGGATCGCCAGCGGTCCGTCCGCGCCCTCGAGCTGCTCGCGCAGGTACGGCTCGAGCCGCGTCGTGTCGAGCTGCTCTTCGGGCCGAACCTCGATCGTCTCGGGATCGTCGAACGGCTGCGCGCTCATCGCGCGCTCCGCGAGGGAATCGCCGCCAGGTGCGCCGTCTCGTTCGCGCTCATCAGCAGGCGCCGGTTGTTGCCGATGCGCACGACGGAGACCGACGCGTTCGCCAGCGGGAACAGAAAGTCATGATCGCTGGAGGCGATCGCGCCGAGCGCGGCGTTGATCGCGCCGGCGTGCGAGACGACGGCGACCCGCTCGCCGGGATGGCGCACCGCGATCGCGTCGAGCGCGCCGAGCACGCGCGTCCGCACCGCGGTCGACGTCTCGGTGCCGGGGATACCTTCCCACGAGCCGTCGCGCATCGCGACCATCGCCAGCCACGCCAGCCGCTCGCGCAGTTTCAGCTCGTCGTCGACCGGGCCGATCGCGATCTCGCGCACCCCGGGCTCCTCGCGCACCGCGACGCCGGTGACTTCGGCGATCGCCTCGGCGGTCTCGCGCGCGCGCCGGACCGGGCTCGAGTAGACCGCGATCACGTCGAGCGCGGTGAAGCGCTGCGCGACCGCGGCGGCCTGCGCGCGGCCGCGTGCGCTGAGCGGGTGCGCTTCGTAGTCGTCGTAGATCGTGAACGCCTCGTCCGACTCCGGAACCGCGTCGGCGTGGCGCACGACGTGCAGCTCCGCCGCGCCGCGCCGTAGCGACAGGCCCAGCTCGTCGAGCGGATCGGGCCGGCTCACCGGCTCGGCTTTTGCAGCTCGTGCTTGGCGATCGAGCGCAGGTGGACTTCGTCGGGGCCGTCGACGAGCCGCAGCGTGCGCGCGTGCGCGTACATCGCGGCGAGCTCTTCGTCGGGGCTGACGCCGCGCGCGCCGAAGGCCTGAATCGCGCGGTCGACGACGCGGCACGCCATGTTCGCCGCCGCGACCTTCACCATCGCGAGCTCGTTGCGCGCGACCTTGTTGCCGTGTGCGTCCAGCTTCTCGGCGGCGTCGTAGACCAGCAGCCGGGTCTGATCGATCTCGATCCGTGACTCGGCTATCCACTGCATGATCACGCCTTGCTCTGCGAGCGGCCGGCCGAACGCGGTGCGCTCCTTGACGCGCTTCACCAGCGCTTCAAGCGCGCGCTCGGCGAGCCCGATCGCGCGCATGCAGTGGTGGATGCGGCCGGGACCGAGCCGGCCTTGCGCGATCTCGAAGCCGTAGCCTTCGCCGACCAGCACGTCGGCGGCGGGAATGCGCACGTTCTCGAAGTCGATCTCGGCGTGCCCGTGCGGCGCGTGGTCGTAGCCGAACACCGAGAGCGTGCGCAGCACCTTCACGCCGGGCGCGTCGAGCGGGACGACGGTCATCGTGTGCTGCCGGTGTGGCGGCGCGTGCGGATCCGAACGGCCCATGAAGATCAAGACTTTGCAGCGCGGATGGCCGGCGCCCGAGGTCCACCACTTGCGGCCGTTGATCACGTACTCGTCGCCGTCGCGCAGGATCTCGGCGCTGATGTTCGTCGCGTCCGACGAGGCGACGGCCGGCTCGGTCATCGAGAAACCGGAGCGAATCTCGGCGTTCAGCAGCGGCTTGAGCCAGCGCTCCTTGTGCGCGTCGCTGCCGTAGCGCGCGAAGACTTCCATGTTTCCGGTGTCGGGCGCGCTGCAGTTGAAGACTTCCGGCGCGATGTGCGAGCGGCCCATGATCTCGCACAGCGGCGCGTACTCGCGGTTGGTGAGCCCCGCGCCCCATTCCGGTTCGGGCAAGAACAAGTTCCACAGGCCCAGCGCGCGCGCTTTCGCCTGCAACTCGTCCATGACCGGCGGCTGCATCCACGGCGTCGGCCCGCTGCGCAGCTGTTCCTCGTAGACGTGCTCGTTCGGGTAGACGTCCGACTCCATGAACGACCGCAGGCGGTCGAGCAGGGCCGAGGCGGGCGCGGTCGTGGTCGTCATCCGCCCTCGCTTCGCGCAGCGGCGGGCGGACGCCCGGTTCCCGGACCGCCTCGCTCGCGCGACCGCTGCATCCGGGCCAACCGCGTACGGGTATGCACCAGAGGTGCCTTCGCGCGGTCGTTTCTCCGAGTCCCGGCGGCGGCGCGCCGCAGGCGCGTCGTGAGCGCCTCGCTGGCGACGCCCCCGTCCGCGATGACCGCCGCCGAGCGGAAGGCCGAGCGCAAGGCCAACCCGCCGCTGGGGATGATCACGCTGACCGTCATGCTCGGTCTCATCATGGCGATCATCGACGCGTCGATCGTGAACGTCGCGCTGAACGACATGGCCGGCAACCTGGGCTCCTCGGTCGACGAGATCGGCTGGGTCGCGACCGGCTACATCCTCGCGAACGTGATCGTCATGCCGCTCAACGGCTGGCTGACGGCGCGCTTCGGGCGGCGCAACTTCTACGCCGCGTGCATCGTGATCTTCACCGTCTCCTCGTTCCTGTGCGGGACCGCGACGAACGTGTGGCAGCTCGTCTTCTACCGCGTGATCCAAGGCTTCGGCGGCGGCGCGCTGCAGCCGACTGCGCAAGCGATCCTGTTCGAGTCGTACCCGCCGGAGAAGCGCGCCGGCGCGATGGCGATCTTCGGCTTGGGTGCGATGGTCGGGCCGGCAATCGGCCCGACGCTCGGCGGGATCATCGTCGACAACTACTCTTGGCCCTTAATTTTCTATATCAACATCCCGATCGGGATCGTCGCGTTCCTGATGACGCTGGCGTACATTCGCGATCCGGTGTACCTCAAGCGCGACCGCTCGCCGATCGACTTCACCGGGCTCGGCCTGCTCACCGCGGGGCTCGCCTCGCTGCAGTACGTCCTCGAGCGCGGTCAGCGCGAGGACTGGTTCAGCTCCTCGACGATCGACGTGCTGGCGGTCGTGGCGGTGGTCTCGCTGGCGATCTTCTGCGTCAAAGAATTGCGCGACCGGCGGCCGCTGGTCGATCTGCGCGTCTTCACCTCGCGCGCGTTCAGCGCCGGCTGCCTGATCGGCGTCGTCAGCGGCTTCGGGCTGTTCGGAACCTCGCTGGTGATCCCGCTGTTTCTGCAGAGCGTGCTCGGCTTCACCGCGACCGAGACCGGGTTCGCGCTGCTCCCGGGCGCGATCGCGACGGCGGTCAGCATGCCGATCGCCTCCCGGCTGGTCGCGAGGATCGACGGGCGCGCGATCATCGCCTTCGGGCTGCTGCTGTTCGCGGCGAGCACGTGGTGGATGGGCGGGATCAACCAGCAGTCGGGCTACTGGGACGTCTTCTGGCCGCGCGCCATGCAAGGCTTCGCGCTCGGCTTTCTGTTCGTGCCGCTGACGACCGCCTCGCTCGGCGAGATCTCGCGCGAGCGGATGGCGAACGCGACCGGAATCTACACGCTCGTCCGCCAGCTCGGAGGCTCGCTCGGCATCGCGATCCTGCAGTTCCTGCAGACGCGCTACGCCGACAACGCGTACGCCGGGCTTGCCTCGGGCGTGACCGCGGCGAACCCGGCCGACACGCGCTTTCTGCAAGACCTTCACGGCACCGCCGCGCAGCTGTACAACATGGTGCTGCTGAACGCGACGGTGATCTCGTACGACATGGTGCTGCGGCTGTGCTCGATCGTGTTCGTGCTCTCGGTGCCGCTGGTGCTGCTGCTGAAGTGGCAGCGCGCGCCGGGCGCGGGTCCGGCGGCTTCCGCCATGGCCGCGGAGTGAGACTGACGGCAAACTGACGCCGGACGGCGCGCGGCGCAGGAAATCGCACGCGTGACGCCGCGAGGGTACCGCGTGATGCGTTCTCTCGCCGTTTCGTTCGCTGCGCTCGCGCTGCTGGCCGCAGCACCGGCCTCCGCCGCGCCCGCGGCCGGCGCGCCGTCCGTTCGAGAAGCTCAGGACAAGCTGTTCGACTACAAGGCCGGATCGACGATCTGCTTTCGGCCGCAGTTCAGCGAGCACGCCGGGGTGACGCTGTTGGTCAACGGCCCGGGCGAGAAGCCGACGAACGGGGTGATCGTCGCACCGGCGGGCGCGGTGAAGAACGCGCCCGCGGTGCTGTGGGTGCATTGGCTCGGTGAGCCGGCGACGACGAACCACACCGAGTTTCTGAGCGACGCCCAGGAGCTGGCGAAGCACGGCGTCGTCTCGCTGCTGGTCGACATGCCGTGGTCGCAGAAGGACTGGTTCACCACCCTGCGCGCGCCCGAGAACGACTACGCCGGCACCATTGCGCAGGTGATCTCGCTGCGCCGCGCGCTCGACTGTTTGACCGCGATTCCCGGCGTCGACAAGACGCGCGTCGCGTACGTCGGACACGACTTCGGCGCGATGGACGGCGCGCTGCTGTTAGCGGTCGACGCGCGCCCGCAGTACGCGGTGCTGATGACGCCGACGCTGTCGTACTGGGAATGGTACCTGCTCGGGAAGCAGCCCGCCGATCCGGCCGCGTACGTCGCGCAGATGAGCGCGCTCGACCTCCCCGGCTGGCTCGCGCAGGGCAAGCAGAAGGCGACGCTGTTGCAGTTCGGCCAGAACGACGAGTACGTCTCGCAAGCGACCGGCATCGCGCTGCGCAACGCGACGCCGAACCGCGACCGCACCTTCAAAGCCTACCGCCTCGACCACGCCCTCGACGACGTCACCGCCCACGACGACCGCCGCGCCTGGCTGATCGCACACCTCGGAGTCTGACGCTAAACCGCGATCCCGTTGCGCCGCAGCAGCTCGCGATGGGCCTCGTCGGGAATTGGGGGACCCACGTCGAGGAGCTCCGCGAACTCGCCCGGCGTGTCGTGCTCGACGAGCTCGTCAACCGTCATGTCTGCGATGTGCATCTCGATCGCGCGTTCGACGTCCTTCCGTACTTCGGCGATACTCTGACCGACGGCGCCGACACCGGGCAGACCGGGTGGGTACGCGGACCAGCCGGTCTTCGAGCGCTCGTAGATGACACAAACTTTCATCGTTGCCCTTTCCGCCAAAGCCACCCGGCTTGGCGATAGATGCTTCGCAACGTACCGATCGGGACGTCGTCGTTATCCGAGCCCGGAACCGTCACCTTGTGCCCGTTCGTCGGATGTACCCATTGCTGATGGCTGCCGCGCACCGCAACGAGGCGAAAGCCCTCGTTCCGAAGCCGAAGCCGCACGTCGCGATATTTCACCGCCGGTCTATCACGCCGGCGAACCATGACGGCTAGGGCCGCTGCATTATTCCGATTGCGTTAGCCGGATTTGCATGAGCAAAGCCGGTTAAAGCACGGCACGTTGAGCGGACACTAGTCGCGCGGAGAACCGGCGTGATAGACTGGCGTGGAAAAGAGATATGATCGTTCCCGCCCGACCTCTCGACGACGACGAGCTGCTCCGGCTGAGCGCCGACAACCCCGGCTGGCACATCGAACGCGAGCCGGACGGATCGCTCAGCGTGAGCCCGACGTCGTTTCGTAACGCTGTTCGCGCGTTCGAGGCGTCGCGACAGTTGCACGAATGGGGACAGGGCCGTGGTCTGGCGGCGTCATCGGACGGCGGCATCACGCTGCCCGACAAGGCGGTGCGCGCGCCCGACGCGTCGTGGATCTCGTTCGAACGCTGGTTCGCGCTCAGCGCCGAGCAGCGGAAGAAGTACCCGGAGGTCATTCCGGACGTCGTCGTGGAGATCGTTTCGTACTACGATTCGTACGCCGCGCAGCGCCGAAAGACCGAACGCTACTGGCAGCAAGGCGCCGTCTACGCCGTCGTCATCGATCCGGAATCCCGCCGGGTCGAAGAGTTCGGCAACCCTCCGCCCGGCTTGCAGCTCGACTTCGACCGCATCATCGACGCGGGCTCGTCGCCGGCCGACGACGCGAAATGAACCTCACGCCGCCCCCGCGCGACCTACCGATATGGCCGGCCCGATTCGGTTCGTGATTCTTGCCGCGGCCCTCGGCACCGTAATTGCAGCGTGCGGCCATGGGGCGCCGCGGCACCCGGGCGCGGCGAAGCCGCCGCCCTTCGCGGCCGCGCCGCCGGCCTGCTTCGCCTCAAAGGGCTGTCCCGGCATGAACGCCACGATCTGCTTCGCCGCAAACGGCACGCGCACCACGAGCACGCGCTGTCCGACGGTCCGGCGGCAGTTCCGCTTCGCCGAACCGCCGCCGCCGCGGCGCTGAGCTTCTTCGCTTAGGCTACAGCTTCAGGCCGCAGTCTTCTTGCGCTTCGGCTTGGCCGCACTGGTCTTCTTTTTCGACGCGGCGGTCGCGCGCTTGGCGGGCTTCGCTTCTTCCTCTTCGTCGTCGGCGCCGGCGCCTTTTTTGCGGCGCTCTTTGGACTGCTCGAGCGAGCGCTGCAGGACGTCCATCAGGTTGACGACGTTCGTGGCCTGCGGCTTGCGGATCTCCGGCGCTTCGATCTCTTCGCCGTTGGCGCGCGACTCGATCATCGCCAGGACGTCTTCCTTGTACTTGTCGTGGAACTCCTCGGGCTTGAACTCCTCGGCGCTCATCGTGTCGATCAGCATCTTCGCGATCTTGCGCTCGCCCTCGGCGACCTTCTCGCTCAGCGCCGGGAAGTCGAAGCCGCTCTGATCGACCAGCTCGTCCTCGAAGTGCATCAGCTCCAGCACCAGCGCCTCGCCGTTGGGTTTCACCGCGGCGATGTGCTCGCGCGAGCGGATCACCACCCGCGCGATCGCGACCTTCTTCGACTCGATCAGCGCGTCGCGCAGCAGCGCATAGGCGTGGCGGCCCTTCTTCTCGGGCTCCAGGTAGTACGGCGTGTCGAAGTACATCGGGTTGATCTGGTCGAGCTCGACGAACTCGACGATCTGGACCGACTGCGTCGCCTCGGGCCGGACCGCTTTCAAATCGTCGTCGGTGACGGTCACGTAGCGGCCCTTCTCGTACTCGTAGCCGCGCACGAGGTCGGCGTACTCGACCTTCTCGCCGCAGACGGTGCAGTGCCGCTCGTTGTAGATGCGGCCGTCGTCCTTCTTGTGCAAGAAGTTGAAGCGCAGGTCGTTCGTCCGAACGGCCGTGAAGAGCTTCACCGGGATCGTGACGAGTCCGAAGTTGATCGCGCCGGACCAGATCGCATGTGCTGCCATGACGTTATTTCTCCGACTACTCCCAAAGCGAGCGAGCGCGTGACAGGGCGCTTTCGAGCGACTGCGGCTTCCATCCCTCGCGCCGCCACGGGTCGCCGTCCTTCGCGACGAGCTTGGGCACGTTCGCGAGCGTCCACCGCCGCATCTCGCGGGTCGTCTCGGGGGCGCGCTTGCGGCGCATCGCCTCGACCTCCCGCCATTCCAGCGGCATCGACACCGGCGCCCCGTCCCGCGCCCGCACGGTGAACGGCGCGACGTACGTTTTCCCCTTGCCTACTTGAACCCAATCCAAGTAGACGAGGTCCTCGGGCCGGCGCGAGATCGTCCGCTCCAGCGTCGTGTCCTGCGGCAGCACGGTGTGGACGCGGCGGGCGACCAGCTCGGCAAACGCCTTGGCCACCTCGTAGTCGTACTTCGGCTTAAGCGGGATGACGACGTGGAGTCCCATCCCGCCGGTCGTCTTCACCGCCGGGACGATCCCGACGTTGCCGAGCTCCTCGCGGAAGGCCAGCGCGACCTTCGCCAGCCGCGCCAGCGGACAGCCCTCGCCGGGGTCGAGGTCGAGCAGGATCACGTCCGGCGTGTCGAGCGAGCGCACCCGCGAGTACCAGATGTGCAGCGTGACCGCGGCCAGGTTGGCGACCCACACCAGCGTCGCTTCGTCGTTGCACACGACGTACGTCACCTCGCGCGGCTCCCCGGTCGACGGTTTGATCGTCACCCGCTCCACCCAATCCGGAGTGTAGCGCGGCATCTGCTTCTCCCAGATCCCGCGCGGGACCGCGATGCCGTCGGGGAAGCGCTCCATCGTCAGCGGGTTGTCGCGCAGGTACGGCAAGATGAACGGCGCGACCGCGCGGTAGTACGCGACCAGATCGCCCTTGGTGTAGCCGTCGCGCGAAAAGAGAATCTTGTCCTGGTTCGTCAGCTTGACCTGACGGCCGCCGACCGCGACGGCGGTCTCCGATTTTTTCGCCGCCACTACGCGTTCGGGTCGGCGTGCTCTTCCCGCTCGCGCACGACGTTCTTCGGGTCTTTGTCGATGCGCAAGCCGAGGAAGACCGGCTGGCGCAGGATGCCTTCACGCGTCCACTCGGCGAACTCGACTTCGGCGACGAGGTCAGGCTTCACCCAGTGCGCCGGCGTGTTCGTCTTCGGCGTGTCGCTGAACGGCGAGGACTTGCGCTCGAGCGGCTTGAGCTTCGCCATCAGATCGCGCAGGAGCTTCTCGTCGAAGCCGGTACCGACGTGGCCCGCGTAGACCAGCGCGTCCTTTTCGTAGTAGCCGACGAGCAGCGAGCCGAAGCCCTTGCGGCTCCCGCGCGGCTCGGTCCAGCCGCCGATCACCAGCTCCTGGCGCCGCTTCGCCTTGATCTTCACCCACTCGCGCGACCGCACGCCGGAGCGGTACGGCGACGTGCGCACCTTGCCGACGATCCCCTCGAGTTCGTTGCGCACGGCGAGCGCGTACAGGTCGTTCCCCTTGCCGGCGAAGTGCTTGGAGTACAGCACGCCCCGCTCCTCGACGACGATCGACTCCAGCAGCCGCTTGCGCTCTTCGAGCGGCCGCTCGCGCAGGTCGCGCCCGTCGGCGTAGATCAGATCGAAGACGACGAAGGTCACCGGCGAGGGCGTGCGGCGCTTCATCCCGCGCAGCTCCGGTTTGAGCCGCGACTGCAGCGCCTGAAAGCTCGGGCGGCCGCGCTCGTCGAGCACGCACAGCTCGCCGTCGACGACGACCGGGATCGAGCGGAACGCGCGCACCAGCTCCTTCATCTCGGGAAATTGGTGCAGCAGGTCGTTGCCCTTGCGCGACGTGAGCGTGACCGCGTCCTTCTCGACGACGGCGACCGCGCGGTAACCGTCCCACTTCAGCTCGAACAGCCAGCGGTCGTCGTCGAACGGCGCGTCGACCAGCGTCGCGAGCATCGGCTTGACGTCGCGCGGCAGCGGATCGGCTTTGACGCGCGCGCGCGCGGCGCGCTTCACCGCGGTGCCGTCGGGCGAGGCGGCGCGGTTGCTCTTCCAGATCGGCGCGTCCTTGCGCGCGCGCTGCAGCTCGGCGAGCGTCTTCCCCGTCTTGACGCTTTCGGGATGGTCTTCGACCTTCCAGTTCGGGTCTTCGTACTCGTCGTGGTCCTTGAAGAAGAGCCACGGGTCGCCGCGCTCGCCTTCGCGCGGCTTCATCCGCACCAGCGTGAAGAGCCCTTTGAGCTTCGTGCCGGCGAGGACGATCTTCAGCTTGCCCTTGGTGATCTGCGCGCGCGGGTCGTCCCCTTCGGCGAGCGCGTAGAAGCCCTCGTCCCACACGATCACCTCGCCGGCGCCGTAGTTGCCTTCCGGAATGACGCCCTCGAAGGTGCGGTAGTCGAGCGGGTGGTCCTCGGTCATCATCGCGAGCCGCTTCTCGCCGGCGACCAGCGTCGGGCCGCGGGTGACCGCCCACGACGGCATCACGCCGTCGACCTCGAGCCGGAAATCCCAGTGCAGCCGCGTCGCGCGGTGCTCCTGCACGACGAAGCGGAGCTTCTTGGTAGAAGCCCGCTTCGGTTTTTTTCCGCTGGGTTCCGGCGTCGCCGAGAAGTCGCGCTTGCGCGCGTACTCGGCGAGCGGGTCGGCCGTTTTCTTCAGATGGCCGTTAGACTACGCGTCACCGTCGCGCGCGTCGCGCTTCGCGCGGTCGTAGTCCGCCTTTATGTCGTGGCCCGCTTCCTTCACGTTCGAGGCGACGCGCTCGCCGAGCGGCATCTGGTCGCCTTCGACGGCGCGCTTCACCCGCTCGCCGCCGGCCTCGACGCGGTGTTTGACCTCGTCCAGCGCGTCGTGCGTGTCTTCTTTGATCGTTTCGACCCGGTCGTCACGGCGATCCATTACTGCGTGCCTCCTCCATTGGTGGTGGTGGTCGTCGACGAACCCGACGTGCCGGAGTTCGTGCCGCCCTGCGTCGTCGTGGTGGTCGTGCCGTTGGTGCGGGTCGTCGTGCTGGAGTTCCAAGGCTGCCACACGAAGAGCGCGATCAGCGCGACGACCACGATGACGGCGACCAAGCTGAAGGTCGCGAGCGACCCCCCGTTTTCGCGGTCGACCGAGATGTTGTGTTCTTCCACTGCTGTCTGCCTCCGGGTGATTGACGGCCTTCTGTCTACCCAGGAAGCGGAAGGACGTACCGCGCGCGGCCGGACGGCTGACCCGGATCACAGCATCCCGCTGCGCGAGATCGCGTTCCAATACCAGCAGCCCCAGGCGCCGGCGAGCGCGCTCCATGCGATCAATCCCTGCGCGGCGCGCCACCATACCCCCAATCCCGAGCGGGCCGCAAGTCCCATCAGAACCAGCAGAAACGGCTCGAAGTCCAGCGCGTGCCGCATCCCGAACTGCGAGCCGCCGTTCGCATAGTACAGAAGCGAGGGAGCGGCCACCAGCAGCGTCGCGGCCCACAGCGCGACCACCAGCCGCTTCGGCTCGCGCGCGAGAAACGCGAACAGCAGCGCCGGGCTGGTGAACCACAGCGCCGTTCCGAACGCGAGCGGCTCGAGGTACGGGAACGTCGCGTGCCGCTCCGGCGGCACGACGAAGAACGAGAAGAGCTCCATCTTCAGGTTGGCGAGCCCGAACGGCGAGCCGGTCGGCGATCCCATGTACGGATCTTGGTGAAAGAAGATCGTGTGCCCGGCGTCCCACGGCACGTGCCAGCGCGCCTCGTTGTAGGCGATCCAGAGCACGAAGAACGGGACCAGCGTCGCGACGAACGCGAGCGCCGGCCGCAGCCGCTCGCCGGACGGCCGGCGGTCGCGCTCGAGAAACCCGTCCCACGTCCACCACAGCATCACCGGCAGCGCCATCACCAGCGTGAACCGCGAGCCGAGCGCGAGCGCCATCCACAGCGCGACCAGCCAGCCGCGCCGCTTTCCGGCCAACTCGCACAGCGCGAGCAGGACGAAGGCGACCGCCGACGTCTGCGCGACGAACCACACGTCGCCGAGCATCGAGCACCACAGCAGATCGGTGCCGAGCAGCAAGAACACGATGAGCCAGATCGTGCGCGCCGTATTCAAACCGATCCGCTGCAGCAGCGCGTACGCGGCGCCGACCGCGACCCCGCACAGCAGGCACGCGAGCAGCGTCTGGTTCGCGTTCGCCCCGACCAGCGCGACGAGCGGCAAGATCAAGATCGCCGGCACCGGATCGTTCACGATGTAGCGGTGGCCGTCGAAGAGCACCGCGTCGATCTGCGGACCCGGCCACAGCGGATCGATCCACAAGTGGCGGTCGAACCACACCGAGTACGCGAGCAAGACGTAGTTGTCGTACGGCGTATGGCGCCCGTGTGCGACCGCGAGCGCGACGATCGCGCCCAGCAATCCCGCCAGAACGGCGTTCACGGCGGCAGGATCTCGTACACTTGCGGCGAGCCGCCGGTGAGGCGGCGCGTGCGATAGCCGGGCAAGCTCGGATCGCCGTCGGAGACGATCGTCACTTGGCGCTCGCGCGCCCAGCGCGCGTAGTCGTCGAGATGGTCGCTCGGCAACGCGCAGACGACGATGCGCTTCCCCAGCGAACGGTCGACGTACGCGGCGTACCCGAGCGGGGTCGCCCAGTCCCACGACGCGACGATGACCGCGCCGTCGCGCGTCCCCGCCGCGACGCGCGCGCCGAGCTCGGCGCCGGCGGCGTCACCGCGCAACGCGAACAGCTCGCGGCCGTGCGCGAGATCGTGCACGATCGCCAGCGCGAGCAGCACCGACGCGACGGCCAGCGCCGGCTCGAGCTGCAACCGCCCGAACGCGCGCACGGTACGATCCGCCGCGACCGCGACGCCGAGCGCGGCGAGCGCGTACAGCGCGAGGACGTAGCGCTCGGGATCGGCTTCGGCCGGATACGACGCGCCGAACAATGCCGGAACGATCCCCGCGATCACCAGCCCGATCCCTGCGAGCGGTGCGCGCGCGACCACGAAGGCGAGCCCGAACAGCGCGACGATCGGCAACCCTTGCGGCAAGTCGGACGACACCTCCGCGCCGTAGCGGTCGAGCGCCGCGCGCACCGCTTCGGGCGTGACGATGCGCGCGAGCGCGTGGTTCGTCCCCCACTCGGTGCCGGCGACGAGCGAACGAAAGCCTTCCAACGTCGCCGGATGATGGTCGTCGAAGAATGGACGACCCGGCGGGATGCCGAGCGCGAGCGTCGGATCGGCGCGGTGCGCGGTGACGTACGCGCTGCGCAGCGGCAAGAACGCGTACGCCGCCAGCACGATCAGCGCCGCGAGCGCGAGCGCGCGCACCGTCGTGCGAAACGGCGGGCGGCGCGCGAACGCCGCGACGACGCCGCCGAGCAACATCAGCACCGTCGTGTTGTCGATCGCGAGCGCGGCGCCGCCGAGCACGATCGCCGGCGCGAGCGCGCGCGGCTCCGCGCGCAGCGCCCAGCGCAGCACCAGCGCGAGCGCGGCGAACGCGACCGCGAAGCCGAGCGGGTGCACGTCGGCGTACGTCCCGCGCAGCCAGACGGGATACGCGAACGCGAAGATCCACCCGCCGAGGATCGCCAGCACCGGCAGCACCTCGAACAGCAGCGCGGTCGCGGTGACGGTCGCGGCGCCGCTCGCGACCGCGACCGCCGAGAGCGCGTTCAGCCGCGCCGCCACCGGCGCGAACGGGATCGCGTGCGTCCACGCCCAGCCGATCAGCACGTAGCCCGGATAGCCGGTCGGGTACGGAATCCCCGCGATCCAGGCGACGGTTTGCAGGTCGCCGGTGTCCCAAAAGCCGACCGACGTCCGCACCGCGGCGAGCAGCACGACCAGCGGAACGGCGAACGCGCACGCGACCGTCAGCGCGTTCTGAAGGCGGAGAGGCAAGCGCGTGCAACTACGCCCGATGGATCAGAGCGGCCTCTCGCGCAAGCGCGTGGTGGTGGCGGAACCGTTCGCCGAGCACGGTCTGGCGGTGCTGCGCGCCGCCGGGATCGAGGTCGCATCGCAGGTCGGGCGGAGCCGCCCGGAGCTGATCGCTGCGCTCGCGGACGCCGACGGGCTGATCGTCCGCTCGGAGACGCGCGTCGACCGCGAGCTGCTCGCCGCGGGCCCGCGGCTCTGCGTCGTCGCGCGCGCCGGGGTCGGCGTCGACGCGATCGACGTCGAGGCCGCGACCGACGCCGGAATCCTGGTGCTGAACACGCCCGGCGCGAACACGCTCGCCGCCACCGAGCAGACCTTCGCGCTGTTGCTTTCGCTCGCACGCCGCACGCCGCGCGCCGTGCAGCAACTGCGTGAGGGAATCTGGGACCGCAAGCATCTCGTCGGCACCGAGCTGTACGGCAAGACGCTCGGAATCGTCGGGCTCGGGCGGATCGGTGGCAACGTCGCGGCGCGCGCGAAGGCGTTCGGGATGACGATCCTCGCGCACGATCCGTTCGTCGGAACCGCGCGCGCCGCCACGCTCGACGCGAAGCTGGTCGAGCTCGACGAGCTGCTGCGCGCGAGCGACGTCGTCACGCTGCACGTTCCGCTCACCGCACAGACGCTCGGGATGATCGATGCGGTAAAGCTGCGGTTGATGCGGCCGCACGCGTACCTCGTCAATTGCGCGCGCGGCGGGGTGATCGTCGAGCGCGACCTGCTCGAGGCGCTCGACGCGAACGTGCTTGCAGGCGCGGCGCTCGACGTCGTCGCCGAAGAACCGCCGCCGCTCGGCGGAACCGGCGCCGCGCTGCACCGCCACCCGAAGGTCGTGGCGACGCCGCATCTCGGCGGCTCGACGCACGAAGCGCTGGCGCGGATCGCGACCGAGCTCGCGCAGGACGTCGCGCGCGTGCTGCTCGGCGCGCCGGCGAACGCCGCCGTGAACGCGCCGGTTCCGGAAGGCCCCGATGCGGAGCGCGTGCTGCCGTTTCTCGAGGTCGCCTACCGCCTGGGGCGCTTCTATCCGCAGTACGCGCAGCCGCAGCGGATGCCTGCGTTCTCGCTCGTCCTCGGCGGCGCGCTCGCCGGCGCGGCGCCCGAGCCGATCGCGCGCGCGTTCTTGAGCGGCCTGTTGCAGACGACGACCGAGCGGCGCGTCTCGGTGGTGAACGCGGACGCCGTCGCGCGTGAGCTCGGGATCGCCGTCGACGCGTGTGACGACGCGAGCTATTCGTCGTACGCCGCTTCGCTGCGGCTGCTCGCCGACGGGACGTCGATCACCGGGACGTCGATCGCCGGCTCGCCGCGCATCGTCGAGCTCGACGGCTATGAGATCGACGCGAATCCGGCCGGCGCGATGCTGATCACTCAGCACGCCGACGTCCCCGGGATGATCGGGCGCGTCGGAACGATCCTCGGCAACGCGCAAGTGAACATCTCCACGATGCAAGTCTCGCGGAACACCGTCGGCGGCGCCGCCATCATGGTCCTCTCGACCGACCGCGCGGCCGACGACGCGACGGTCGCGGCGTTGCGGGCGATCGGCGGGATCGCGAGCGTCCGCTCGCTGACGCTCTAAGCGGGCGGGCGTGATCGACCTCGCGCCGGTAACCGAGTTGAGAGAGGGAACTATTGTACTGCCCCCGAACGCGGTCGTTGCGTTTTCGTACGGACAGGGGTGTCGATGTCGTCGCATGATTTTCGTCCGCCGCGGGCGGTTTTCGCTTTTCGTCGCGGCGCTTTCGCCGTGGCGGTCGCGTTCGTCGCGCTCGGGGTCGCCGTTGCCGGCTCGTCCGAATCTCGGCGGGCGGCCGCCCAAGCGCCGGCGGGACTTCCGGCGTTCCACGCCGCGCCGAGCTTCGGCTCGCCGCGCGGCGAGCCGAAGCCGTTCCTGCTGGCGCAGGCCGGCGGCGGCTGCAACCCCGGCCCGGAGCGCATCACCGGGGCGCACAACGTTGCGCTGAACCTGACGCTGCAGCGGAGCGACTCCACGATCAACAACCCGACCTCCGGCCGCAACGACAAGCTCACGCTTCGCAACTACGACGGCTGCCTCACCTCGCCGGTGATCACCGCCCGGCCCGGCGACACGGTGCGGATCACGCTGCACAACGCCCTCTCGAAGAATGATCCGAGCTGCGTTCCGCCGAGCATGCCGCCGTACTATCTGCCACCGGGCGTCGGGTGCTTCAACACGACGAACCTGCACACGCACGGCCTGCACGTCTCGCCGACGATCGGACCGTACGGCGCCGGCGACAACGTTCAGCTCACCATCGATCCGCAAGCGACGCAGCAGTACTCGATCGACATCCCGACCGATCATCCGGCGGGGACGTTCTGGTACCACGCCCACCAGCACGGCTCGACCGCGGTCGACGTCGCGAGCGCGCTCGCCGGTCCGCTGATCGTTCAAGGGACGCGCCGGTACCCGCAGCCGAACGCCGACGTCGACACGATCTTGCGCGGCGTCCCCGATACCGCTTTCGTGTTCCAGCAAATCGCGTACGGATGCTTCGCCGACGACGCGTACACGAAGCTGATCACCGATTCCGGGCTCGCGACGATTGCGCCGCCGAAACCGGCGGCACTGCTCGCCGCCGCGCCGCCGACGGCGACTCCGACGCCGCCGCCGGCCTCGGCGCACTGGCTATGCCCCGCGCCGAGTGGAACGTACCCGGTCGTGACGAGCGGCGTCGTCGAGAACTTCCAGCTGCAGCTTTTCTCGCCGACCATCTGGGACACGAACGGTCGCTTCACCAGCATCAACGGCGTGGTGCAGCCGTCGATCACGCTTCCCGCCGGGCAGATCCAGCGCTGGCGTTTCATCCACGCCGGGATCCACGACACGATCAACCTCCAGATCGTGAAGATGCGGCCGCTGGCGGCGAACGCCTTCGGCCTCGGCACGCTCACGAACGCTTCAATCGCGAGCGCGCTCGCCGGCAAGACGCGCCGCCAGCAAGCCCCGGTGGTGCGCCGGCTGTGCGACGTCGCGGTCGCGAATGAGCAGACGCTGCTCTCGCAGTTCGAGATCGCGGTCGACGGGTTGACGCGCACGCAGATCCGCGAGATCAACCCGCCCGGCGAGAAGCCGATCGAGACGCCGGCGCCGACCAGCTCGATGCCGCCCTCGCCGCCGCTGTTCCGTTCCAACTACCTGCAGCCGGGCTATCGCAGCGACGTCCTGGTCGTTTTTCCGCAGACGAACAGCTACTACTGCGTCCTCGATCAAACGGCGCCCGCCTCCGAACGCGTGAACACCGGTGGCGGCGGCGGCCAAGGGCCGTCCGATCCGCAACTTCTCGCCGTCGTGCACACGCAAGGGGGGACGAACGTCGGCGTAGGGCTGGCGAAGTACGTCTACAGGAGCTTGCAGAAAGCGAATCCGAACGTGCCCGGACTGAGCACCGGCGACCTCACGCCGTTCGCGCCCTTCAGCAAAGGGCTGCCGCTCCCGGCGAACCACGGCCAGCGCCGGGTGAACTTCTTCATCGGCGTCGTGCCGCCGAAGCCGCAGCTGGTCTTCACCGTCAACGGCAGATCGTACGCCCCGAACGTCGTGCCGAAAGAGTTCATCCTCAAGCTCGGCGCGACCGACGAGTGGAAGGTCGCCGTCCAGCCGCTCACCGGCGGCGAGCCGCACATCTTCCACATTCACATCAACCCGTTCGAGGTGATCGACGTGCGGAAGGCGGGCAAGAACGGAGGCCCCTCGGTCTCCATCTTCAACTCGGACGGAACGTGCAAGCCCGAGATCGTGGGCGGCGACGCGCAGAGCCTCGCCGAGCAGTACTGCGGGATGTACCACGTCTTCCGCGACACGCTCTTTATCGAGAACGGCTACGAGATCACGCTGCGCACGCGCTACGACCGCTACGTCGGCGAGTTCGTCCTGCACTGTCACATCCTCGATCATGAGGACGCCGGGATGATGACGAACGTGGAGATCGTTCGCGATCCGCACCATCCGCCGCCGCCCGAACGCGTCAAGATGCCGGCGATGCACATGACGCATCGCTGACCGCGAACGCAGACGATTCGACCCACCATACCGAGAAGGGGGCTCGCCATGCCGATCGTTCCGAACCTCACCCCGCACGGGAGACGGGTGCGCCAGGCAGCGGCGCCGAACCCGGTCTACTGGCCGTACATTGACTCGATGTACGACTTCGTCAACTTCCTCACCAACGGCCAACCTGGGACGCCGGGCCCGCCGATAGCGAGCGCGCCGTCCGGAAGCAGCCCGACGATCGGAATCGTCGGCGCCGGCGCGGCCGGGATGGTCGCAGCATACGAGCTGCTGCGGGCGGGTTTCAACCCCGTCGTGTTCGAAGCGACGGAACGCGTCGGCGGCCGCAATTGGTCGCAGCCGTTTGATCCACAGAATCCTACCACCGGCGGGATCGCCGAGATGGGCGCGATGCGCGTTCCGACCGCCAGCGAGACGTTCTACTATTACGCGTCGACGCTGTTCAACATGCCGACGAACCCCTTCCCCGATCCCGGCAAGGTCGCAACGCAGATCTATTACCAGAACCAGCTGTATCCGTGGCCGGCGAATCAAAACCCGCCGGAGCCGTTTCTCAGCCTGAGCAACGACTTCAACACCTTCGTCGGCAACCTGACCGCGCCGATCTACGAGAACTGGACGCCGGACCTGATCGCGAACCCGGTCTGGCAGCAGTATGTCAACGACTACGCGGGCGTGAGCTTCTACTCCGCGCTCGCGCAGGGAATTCCGACCTGGACCGACGTGCAGCTGAGCCAGTTCGGCGCGCTCGGAATGGGTTCGGGTGGTTTCGGGCCGCTCTACGAAGTCGGATTTCTCGAAATGCTGCGACTGCTGGTCCTGGGCTGGGAAGTCGACCAACAGCTGATGCTGAACGGCATCAACTCGCTGACCGATAATCTTTTTACCGCGCCGGCGCAGCCGAGCACCGGGGCCTCGCTCCAAAGTCTCGGCTCGGTGCTGTTCGGCGCGCCGGTCACGGCGATCGACGCCGGCGGTTCTCAGTTGGTCGTGACCTATACGTTGGCCGGCACGCCGACGCAGATGGTCGTCGACGCGCTCATCGTCGCCACGACGACCCGATCGATGGAGATCGGGATGGGCCTCACCCTCCCCTCGGCGTCCGGCGCGAACCTCCTGACGCAAAACGTGCGCTCGGCGCTGCGCGATCTTCCGCTGATGAACTCCTCGAAGCTGTTCATCCGCACCGCGACGAAGTTCTGGAACGACAACCCGAACCTGCCGCAGACGATTCAGACCGACGAGCTGCCGCGCGGGATCTACTGTCTGGACTATCAGGGCGTCGACTACGGCGTCGTCCTGATCAGCTACACCTGGCAGGACGACTCCAGCAAACTGCTCGCGATCCCGCCGCCGCAGCGGTTCCAGCTCTTCGTCTCCATCATCGAACAGATCAATCCGGACTTCGCGGCGCAGCTCGTCCCCGTCGGCGGGGACGCCGGGATCATCAACGTCGACTGGGAAGCGACGCCGTACTACTACGGCGCGTTCAAGCTGAACTATCCGGGTCAGGAGCCGGACTGCCAAGCCGCATACTACCAGTTCCTCAGCGTGCTCGGCGGCTCCAGCGGGCCCGACACCGGCGTCTATCTCGCCGGCGACAGCGTCTCGTGGTCGGGCGGCTGGACCGAAGGTGCGCTCCAGACGGGGCTCAACGCCGCCTGCGCCGCGGCGCAGCACGCCGGCGGAACCGTCCGCGCAGGCTCGCCGCTGACGCAGGTCCCGAACTTGTACGACTACAGCGCGACGGGCTCGTCGCCGCCGTGAGCGCTCACCGCGCCGTGGACTTTTTATCTCCGCAAAAATACGGATCGAACGGCGCACAGGAGTCGCCTTGACGGCAAGGTAACACCGGCCTCGGCGAGCTCGACCACCAGGAAGAGCTGGAGTATGCTTTGACGCTTTGAAGACGAGGGGGGTCTCGGACGTGCCGCAGAGCCATACGATCACGATCAAGCCGACGCTGAACGGCGGCCGCCGCACCGGCTATCACTACGACCCGCCTCAGCTTCCGGTCAACCTCAAAAATCCGAACACAGCCGTCGTTCCCGACGACGAAGTGATCTGGAAGAACGTCGACACGCAAGCGCACTGGCCGGCCGTCGCAGGCGCGCAAAATCAATTCATGCCGAACCAGATTGCGCCGAACTCCTCATCCACGGCGTGGATCGTCGACGCGCAGTCGGTCGGGACGCTCACGTACTTCGACTGGAACGACACGGCGCCGAATCGTCCCACCGGAACGATCGTGATCACGAATCTCCCGTAAACCCAACGGCTCCTCGAGCTCTGCCAACCGAACCGTAACCGCTTTTCTCGCGCTTGGCGTGGGGGGTGTATGACTCGATTCATCGTTCGCCTCGGTGTCGTCGCCGGTATCGCGGCCTCGCTGGTCGTCGCCGGCGGGACCCTGCAAACGCACGCCCAGGCGAAGGAAGTGCCGTGTCCCGCAGGGACCTACGGCAAGCCGCTCCTTTCTGCCCCGGTCATCACGAGCCACCCGTCGCACGGGCAAGGCATCCTCAAAGCGATCATGCGGGTGGTCGACGACAAGCGGACGCTCTGGGGCAACACCGACGATCCGCGGTGCGCGAACCCGAACGCGACGCTGCGGTTCTTCGAGGGGATCGACGCCACGAAGCTCCCGACGGCGTCGCCGTGGCCGTGGCCGGCCCGTAGCCCCGATCCGATCCCCGGTCCGACGTTCCGCGTCTGGACCGGCGACTTGGTCGAGATCACGTTCCTCAACGAGCTCGACCAGAACGATTTCGCGTACTCCCTCGACCGCAACCCGACGGCGCCGCCCAGCCCGGCGTCCCCGCTGCCGAGCGGTGCGCCCTCGCCTCCGTCCGGCGACGAGTCCTGCGACAAAGCGACGTTCCAGCGCGCCGTCTCCACCGCGCAGGGAGCGACGTTCCCCAATTGCCTGCACGGCTCGAGCACGACGAACATACACTTCCACGGGACGCACACGTCACCGATCACGACCGGCGACGACGTCCTGCTGTTCGTTCGGCCGGCGCTGCGGCCGGACCCCAACACGCTCGGGAACAACGGCATCATCCCGAGCGAGTCGACCGCCTTCGCACAGCTTCATTCGTTCTACAAGAACCAATGCGAAGTCAGCAACAACCCGCCTGAGAACGGCTGGCTGCAGGCGCGCACGCATCCGCTGCTGCCGTTGTCGAATTGGACTCGCCTGCAACAACGCTGGCTCAAGCAGTACGACGACACGCAGCCGTACCAAGGCCAGACACCCTCGCCCGGAAAACCGGCGCTCCCGCCCGGCATGCAGCTGAGCCCGCCCAACGAGCGCGAGATTCGCCACGGGTTGTGGCCGCAGTATCACGTCGGCGCGGTGCCGGTCTGTTTCCGGCTGCCGACCGACGGCGATCCGCCGACGTACCACGGGAAGGTCGTCCGGATGGGACAAGCACCGGGGACGCATTGGTATCACGCGCACAAGCACGGTTCGACCGCGCTGAACGTCGCGAACGGAATGACGGGCGCGTTCATCATCCAGGGCAAGTACGACCGCGACCTGCAGCGGTTCTACAACCGGTACCGCACCGCGTACTACGGAGGCCCGAAGTTCGGCGCGCCGCCGTTGCCGCACGAGCAGGTTCTGATGATCCAGCAGCTCTCCACCGTGCCGTTCAACGCCACGAACCCCAGCATCGCGGCGGGCGGGCCCGGTGCGTCGCGTCCGCGGCTTTCGGTGAACGGGCGGCTCGAACCGACGGTCACGATGCGGCCGGGCGAAGTGCAGCTCTGGCGCGTCATCAACGGGGCGTTCCGCGACGCGGTGCAGTTCGATCACTTCGGCGCCCGCAACGCCGCCGGCACGACGGCCTGCACGACCAGCACGCCGCCGAGCACCGCAGGGCCGGGATGGCGGCAGATCGCGCAAGACGGCGTGCAGTTCCACGTCCTGAACTACGACCGGGTCGGGAAGCTCGGCGCCAAGTTCAACCTCGCGGCGGCGAACCGCGCCGACGTGCTGCTGAAAGCGCCGATGCAGACGGGGACGTATGCGGTCTGCATCGTGAAGAACATCGGCCGCGTGGCGAAGGGTGGGGGCGGCCAGCCGGAGCCCCCGACCACCTTGCTGACGGTGAACGTCGGCGGTCCACCGGTCGACATGGCGTTCATCGACCGGGCGGACTTCCCGACCTTCCCGCATTTCCTCGACGACATCACCGACAACGACGTCAAGACGTGCATGGACCCGCAGAATCCGACACGGAAAACGCCGCCCTGCCGGTTCCTGGTGTTCGGACGCGGTAACACGACGATCAACAACAAGTCGTTCGAAGACGGCCACGTCGACCAGGAGATCAAGGTCGGCCAAAGCGAGGAGTGGGTGGTGATGAACGATGCGACCGACAAATCGCATCCGTTCCACATCCACATCAACCCGTTCCAAATCACCGAGCTCTTCGAGCCTAACTTCCCGAACCCGAATTGTCCCATCAACCCGGCGGACCCGAAGACGTTCGATCCCCGGCTGCCGGGATACAAGCCGTGCCACGAGTTCGCTCCCCAATCGGGATACGGGGCGGAGGCGCGTTTCGTCTGGTGGGACACCTTCCCGATCCCGACCGCTGCGACCCCGCCCGCCTTCACGTGCGACAAGACCAAAGGCTGCGACGCGACGGCGCTCGCGCGCTATAAGGCGAGCTGCACGCCGGCCGGAGCTACGGTCCAAACCTGCACCGGCGAGCGGATCGACGGGTGGTTCCGGATGCGCAGCCGGTTCGTCGACTTCACCGGTCAGTACGTGCTGCACTGTCACATCCTCATCCACGAAGACCTGGGGATGATGCAGCTCGTCGAGGTCTACGCCGGTGCCGCGCCGCCGCCGATGACGATGAAGACGCATCACTGAGCCTTATGGCTGGGGACGTCCGCGCGGCACCGCGCGGGCGTCTCCGTCCGCCGGCCGAACCATGAGCAGATTCGATCGCGCGGCCGCGAGCTACGACGAACGCTCCGGGATCCCGCCCGAACGGCGCGCGGAGATCGTCCGCGCGCTCGCCGGGCTGACGAGGCTCGCGCCGGGTGACGTCTTGCTCGAGCTCGGCGCGGGGACCGGGCAGCTCGGCGCGTGCTTTCCCGCGCTCGGCGTGCGGTACGTCGGGCTCGACGATTCGGCGCCGATGCTGGCGGAGTTCGAGCGCCGCCGACCGGCGGGCGGTGCGCCGATCGAGTTGATTCAAGCGGACGTCAACGTAACGTGGCCGGTGGCGAGCGCGAGCGTGCGCGGCGTGTTCAGCTCCCGCGCCGTTCACCTCTTCGATCTAGAGCACGTCGTCGCCGAGACGCTGCGCGTCGCGCGCCCGGCCGGCGCGACGTTCGTCCTCGGCCGGGTGGAACGCGACCAGCATGGGCTCCGCGGCGGCTTGCGACGCGAGATGCGCGCGCGGCTTGCTGCGCGCGGTTTCGCGCCGCGCGACGGCGAGCGCCGGCAGCGCCGCATCCTCGACGCGTTCCGCGCGCGCGGCGCGACGCCGCTCGGCCCGGTCGTCGCCGCAAGCTGGTCCGCGCGCAGCACTGCGGCGCGCGTGCTCGAGGACTGGCGCGCAAAGCCCGGCCTCGGCGGGATCGAGCCGCCGGACGAAACCAAAGCGGCCGTTCTCGCGGAACTCGCGGAGTGGGCCGCGGCGCGCTTCGGCTCGCTCGAGGCGCAGCACGACGCGGAAGAACGATACGTGCTCGAAGGCGTCGCGCTGCCGGTGCGACAAACACCGCTCACGATGGGTGACATGACGTGACGAGCGATCTTTTGACCGGTCTCGGTGACGCGATGATCTCCGGTTCGCTCACCGACGAGCAGCTCATGGAGCAAACCGCGCGCACGCGACCGGTGCGGCTGTTGCCGGAGGCGAACGTCGTGAAGGTCGGCGGGCAGAGCTTCATCGACCGCGGCCGCGCCGCAGTCTTTCCGCTGATCGACGAGATCGTCGCGAACCTCGACCGCCACAAGATGATCGTCGGCACCGGCGCCGGAACGCGCGCGCGCCACGCCTACAGCGTCGGGCTCGACCTCGGGATGCCGACCGGCGTGCTCAGCGTGCTCGGCACGTTCGTCAGCATGCAGAACGCGCGCATGCTGCACTACCTGCTGGCCAAGCACGGGATTCCGTTCATCGAGCCCGCGCAGTTCGCGCAGCTTCCGCTCTACCTCTCGGAGCGCCGCGCGGTCGTGTTCTTCGGGATGCCGCCGTACACGTTCTGGCAGCAGAACCCAGCCGTCGGGCGGATCCCGCCGCACCGCACCGACACCGGCGCGTTCTTGGTGAGCGAGGTGTTCGCCGCGCGCTCGATGATCTTCGTCAAGGACGAGGACGGGCTCTACACCGCCGACCCGAAGAAGGACCGCAACGCGCGCTTCATCCCGCGGGCGACGGTCTCGGAGATCGAGGCGATGGACCTCGACGACGTCGTCGTCGAGCGCGCCGTTCTGGAGCTGCTGAAGAACGCGGAGCACCGGCGCTCGATCCAAGTCATCAACGGCTTGAAGCCCGGGATGCTGACGCGCGCGCTGAACGGCGAGCACGTCGGCACCGTCATCACGGCGGACGACGCATCGTGAGCGAGGCTGCCGACGGAAGGCATCACGTCGCCTCGTTCCTGATGCGCGAAAGCCTCGTCGACAAGGACGTGCTGCGCTCGACCGAAACGCCGGTCGTGCGCATGCTGCCCTCGGCGCACGTCGTCAAGGTCGGCGGCCGTTCGATCCTGGACGCCGGCCGCGGCGTCGTCTACCCGCTGGTCGAAGTGCTCGGAAAACTACTCGGCGAGCACAAGCTGATCATCGGCACGGGCGGCGGCGCGCGGACGCGCCACGTCTTCTCGGTCGGGCTGGACTTGGGGATGCCGACCGGCGTGCTCGCGCAGCTCGCCGCGGCCGACGCGCTCGGCAACGCGCACATCCTGGGGACGCTGCTCGCGCCGTACGGCGTCGTCGCGATCCCACCGGAGATGTTCGGGCACCTCTTGCCGTTGTTCGTGCACGCGGTCCCGGGCGTGATCTTCAACGGCGTTCCGCCGTACTCGCTGTGGGAGCATCCGCCGGGCGTCGGCCGCATCCCGCCGCACCGCACCGACGCCGGCTGCTTTCTCTTGGCGGAATGCTTCGGCTGCAGCACCCTCACGCTCGTCAAAGACGTCGACGGGCTCTACGAACGCGATCCGAAGCTCGAGCCGAACGCAGCGTTCATCCGCGAGATCGGCGCCGCGGAGCTCGAGCGGCGCAACCTTCCGACGCTGCCGTTCGACCGCGTGCTCCTCAAACTGCTCGCGAACGCGCGGCTGCTGCGCCGCTTCCAGATCGTCAACGGCCACCGCCCCGAGCTGCTCGCCGCCGCGCTGAACGGCGAGCACGCCGGCACGATCGTTCACGCCTGACGCGCTACTGCGCGGTGAACTCGACGCTGAAGAGGTAGTCGGCCGCGACCGGCTCGCAGTTCTTGACCTCGGTCCGGAACTGCGAGCCGCGCGCGGCGGCAAGCGCAGGCTGGTTCAGCAGCGCGCTCGGCGAGCTTTGAATCCGCGTCGCGACGATGCGGCTCTGCGCGTCGAGCGAGACGACGACGTTCACGGTCCCGGAGATTCCTTGCTGCACCGCCATCGGCGGCGTTTCCGGCTCGAGCGCGCGGAGCGTCGCCGCGGGAACATTCGGGCGGGCGCACGAGAGCGGCGTCGGCGTCGGATGCGGCGTCGGCGTGGGCGTCGGTGCCGCAGCGGTCGCGGCCGGCACCGCGCCGGCGAGCGGCGCGGCGGTCCCTTCGGCACCCGGCGCGCCGTTCGGCACGCCGGTCGCGTGCGCGTTCGGGTTTTCCGTCGTGCCGCCGTGGTGCGCGTCCTGGTGCGGTGCGATGATGCGGATCGGCGGGCGCTGCGGTTGCGGCGTTTGCGGCTTGTCGTGCGGCGGCGGTGTAGGCTGCGCGGTCGGCGGAGGCGTCGGCGTCGGGCGCGGGGTCGGCGGCGGCGTGGGCATTCGATCGTGCTTCAGGAGCCGCGGCACCGGATCACCGGCCGCAACGGTCGGCGTTTGCCGCACGAACGGAACCACGAGCGCGTGCACCGCGAGCGAGATCGCGAAGCCGTAGAGCAGAAAGCTGCGCGCGCGCTCGCGCGGACCACTCGTCATACACGTCGGTCGTTCGCACTGCCGGAAAGGTTCATCGCGGCACCGGTGAAAGCGGCGGTCGTGCGCGTGTTCGTCGCGCGGCACGGCGAGACGACGTGGAATCTCGCCGGCCGCTATCAAGGCCGTTTGGAATCCGAGCTGAGCCCGCTCGGGGTGCGGCAGGCGCGCGCGCTCGCCACGGCGATGAGCGAGCAGCGCCTGGGCTGCGTCGTGAGCTCACCGCTCGTGCGCTGCACCGCGACGGCACGGCCGACCGCGGACCGGCAGAACGTTCCGCTGGAGATCGACGAGCGGCTCACCGAGATCGCGCACGGCACGTGGGAAGGCCGGTTGCGCGAGGAGATCGCCGAGAACGATCCCGAGCGCTATCGCATGTGGCGGCACGATCCGGCGCACGTGCGGTTCGAGCGCGGCGAGTCGATCGCCGAGGTGCTCGAGCGCTGGCGCGCATTCGCGGCATCGTTCCGCCCGCGGACGCCGGCGCTCGTCGTCACGCATGACGCCGTCATACGCGTCGCCATCGTGGCCGCAAAAGGACTCGGGCTCGAGGCGTTTTGGAACGGGCGCGTCGAGAACGGCGCGTACTCCGAGTTCGACGTCACCGCCGCGGGCTGGTCGCTGCTGCGCGAGAACGTCGCCGACCATCTCGGCCCGCTCCGCGCCTCGACCGAAGGCCAAGCTCTTTAGGACGTTCGCCCGCTGGTGGGCCTAGTAAGCCGGCCTCCCGTGCGCGACGACGCGGTCGCCGGCGACGATGCCGATCTCGTCGCCTTTGCCCGGGTTCTTCACGAACAGCGTCGCGGGTGCGCCCGGATCCAGCGCGCCCATGTCGCGGGCCGTAGCGCCGCGGCGCATCATGACGTGCGCGCCGCGCGGCGCGCCGCTGGCGACGACGTAGCACCACGCGCCGTCGCGCGCGTAGATCGCCTTCGCGATCACGCCGGGCTCGGAGGTCAGCGTCGTGTGGCCGAAGTGCGAGGACGCGAGCGCGGTGAGCGCGACGTCAGTGCGCTGCATCTGCGCGCTCGCCGCGTGCGCCGCGCTGCCTTCGTAGGCGGTGGTGAACGCGAAGAGAACCGCGGCGGCGGTGGCGAGCCCGGGCCACCAGCTCGCGCGGCGCGGTGCCGCGGCGGGCACCGGCGGGAGCGCCGCAGCGAGCGAAGCCGCCGCCGCTTCGGCGGCGACGACGCGCTCGCGGCACGCCGCGCACTCGGCGAGATGCGCTTCGATCTCCGCGTCGCGGTCCCGTTCGGTCAGGCCGAGCGCGTACAGCTCGGCATCGTCGTTCAGGTGTTCCAAGATCACGTTTCTCCGGCGAGCGCGGTGTGCAGGGTGCGAAGCGCGGCGGCGAGGCGGCTCTTCACCGTGCCGAGCGGGATGCTGGTCTCGCTCGCGACCTCCGCGAGCGTGCGATGGTTGTAGTAGGCGCGCACGATCACGTCGCGCTGGCTCTCGGGGAGCGCGTCGAGCGCGCGCTTCACGCGGCGGGCCTCGATCGGGTCGAGCGCCGCCGTCTCGTCGAATGTAACCGGCTCGTCGGCACTTGCGCGAACTTCGCGCAAGTGGCGGCGTTTCGTTCCGCGCAGCGTGTCGAGGGCTTCGCGCCGCACGCACGCGATCAGAAACGGAAGCAGCGCGCCGCGCTCGGGCCGGTACGTCCCGGCGCCCCACACCCGCATCAGCGCGCCGTGCACCGCGTCTTCCGCCGCGTCGCGGTCGTGCAGGACCGCGAACGCGACCGCGCGCAGCCGCGGCGCGTACGCGCGGTACGCGCGGTCGAACGCCGGCTCGTCGAGCGCCATCGGGCGCGCTTCGACGCCGATCAGCTCTGGGCTAGCGAACGATCGTGCCACGCCGCCGCCCCGGCGACCTCCACGGTGCGGTAGCCGAGGACGCCCAGCAGCGAGTCGGGCGCGACCTTCAGCGGTCCCGGTTTCGCGCCGGGCGTGCCGGGCGCGGCTTGCGGGAACGCCGTCGCGCGCGCCGTCGCGAACCGGATCGAACCTTCGCTGTGCTCGACGATCTGGTGGATGTGGCCGTTCAGGACGGTGGCGGCGTTGAAGCGCTTCAGCAGCGCGATCGCCTTCGTTCCGTCGGTCGTCGTCCAGCCCCACTCCGGCGCGACGGCGAAGAGCGGAACGTGTCCGAAGACGACGATCGGCGTCGAGTTCTTCTGCGCGTTCAAATCGTTCTGCAGCCAGGCCAGCTGCTCGTCGCCGAGGACGCCCATCGTCTCGCCTTCGCCGACGTTGATCAGCGAGACGAAGTGGATCCCGCCTTGGTCCCACGAGCTCCAGCCGCGGCCCTTCGCATCGGAGCGCGCGAACGATGCCGCGAAGCGCTTCGGGCCTTCGGCGCCGATCACGTCGTGCTCGCCCGGGATCGTGAGCAGCGGCGCGCGCAGCGTGCTCAGGATCGCGCGCGCGTCGTCGAACTCCTGCGCTTTGCTCAGGTGCGTGACGTCGCCGGTGTGGATCACGAACGCCGGCTGGTTCGGCATCGCGTTGATGCCGTCGACGGCTTTCTTCAGCGTCGCGCGAACGTCGTCGTTGGCCGGGCCGGTGTAGCCGATGTGGCTGTCGCTGATCTGCACGAACGAGAACGTGCCGGGCGCGGCGTCCGCGGTCGCGCGCAGCAGCCCGTCGGCGCCGAGCACGTAGACGATGCCGGCACCGGTCCAGGCGACGTGGCCGACGAAATCGCGTCGTTTCACTTCTTCGCTCCTTGCACGAGCAGCGTGCCCTTCATGAAGGGGTGGACGGTGCAGTGATACGTGACCTTGCCGTCTTTGGTGAAGGTGTGGCTCCACTTCTGGCCCTGGTTGAGCCCTTCGGAGTCCCACGAGCCGTCGTCGGCGGTCGCGGTGTGCGCGTCGTCGTCGTCGTTGACGAACGTGACGATGTCGCCCGCGTTGACGGTGACCGAGGGCGGGTTGAACGCGTCGTCGCGGATGTGGACGACGTACGTCTTGGGGGACGGCCCGGCGGCCAGCAACGCGACGAGCGCGGCGGCGCCGAGGAGCGCTGTTCTCATGCCCGGCTTACGCCGCCGCCGGGCCCGGCGGTTCTCCGGGGCTACGGAGCGAGGGCGGCCGGCGGCGGGGTCAGCAGCGGGCGCGGCATCGCGAAGGTCGAGCGCGGCAGCGTCTTCGGGAAGCGCCAGCGCGAGAAGCGCAGCTGCTCGTGCGCGATGCCGCCGGGGAGCGTGGCCTGCGCGACGGCGCTGCGCGCGACCCAGAACTGCTCCGACTTCGAGAACGTCACCGTGCCCGCGCCGCCGTGCCGGCGCTCCGCGAACGCGACCGACTGCGGCAGAAAGGTGATCCCGTCGATCGTGACCTGCGTGAACGTGAAGCTCGGCGGCGTCGCGGTTTTCGGCGTGAGGTCGAAGACGTAGTCGACGTGCTTGCCGTCGCGGTGCGGCCCGGCATAGCTGAAGTCGTACGCGCTCGGCTTCGGCGCCAGCGCGGCGACGGTGTAGCGGTACGGACGGCGGCGGAAGATCCGCACCACCGGCGTCGACGAGCGCGTCCCGTTCACCGCCAGCGTCTCGTCGCGCTCGTCGCCGCCGCTGCGAAAGATGCGGTGCGTCTGGTCGAGCGTGCGCGGTCCGGTCTGCACCAGCGTGTACTCGACGGTGAAGACGCGCGGATCGCGCAGCTTCGCGAGGGCAGCAGCGTACTTCGCGATGACCGCGCTCGGCGCGAGCACCGGAACGGCTGTCGCCGCGGGCGCCGGCGAGGCGCTCGCGCCTGGCGCGCCGGCGAGCGCGAGCAGCAGCCCGATCACGCCGGCTGTTTGGCCAGCACGTCGCGCATCGCCGCCAGCGCCGCCTCGGCGCCGGCGGGATCCTTACCGGCGCCTTGCGCTTGCGACGCAGCGCCGCCGCCCTTTCCGCCGACCAGCGGCGCCGCTGCTTTGACGAGCGCGCCGGCGTTCGCACCGGCTTTCACCGCGCCCTCGCTCGCCGCGGCGAAGAGCGCGACGTTGTCACCGTCGGTCCCGATCAGCGCGACGACGCCGGACTTCAGCCGGTCGCGGATCGCGTTGCCGAGCGCGCGCAGCGCCTCGGCGTTCGCCTCGCGCACGATGCGCGCGACGACCGGGATCCCGCCGATCTCCTCCGCGCTCGCGACGTACGCCGCAGCGTCGGCCGCGGCCAGCCGCGCCTTGATCTCGTTCATGTCTTTCTGCAAGGAGCGCACGTCCGTCTGCAGCTTCTCGACGCGCTCGACGAGCTGATCGGGCTTCGCCGAGAGCGTCTCGCTGAGCGTCGCGATCGTGTCCTGCTGGCGCTCGACGTACGCCTCGGCGGCTTTGCCGACGATCCCCTCGATGCGGCGCACCCCGCTCCCGATTGAGGACTCGCTGAGCATCACGAACAGCCCGAGTTCGCCCGTGGTGATCGCGTGAGTGCCGCCGCAAAACTCGACCGCCGGACCGAAGCCGACGACGCGCACGCGCTCGCCGTACTTCTCGCCGGCCATCGTGATCGCGCCGGTCGCCTTCGCCTCCTCGATCGGCAGCTCGCGCAGCTGCTGATGGTAGTCGGCGCGGATCAGCTCGTTGACGCGCTGCGTGACCGCGCGGCGCTGCGGCGGCGTGAGCGCGCCGTGCGGGCTGCGAAAGTCGAAGCGCATGCGGTCGACGCCGACCCACGAGCCGGCCTGCACGACGTCGTCGCCGACGACGTCTTTCAGCGCGCGCTGCAGCAGGTGCGCCGAGGTGTGGTGCCGCCTGATCTCCTCGCGCCACTCGGGAGAGACGCTGGTGCGCACGCGCGCGCCGACCGCGAGCTCGCCGCGCACCAGCCGGCCGTGGTGCGCGATCGCTTCGCCGGCGAACTGCGTGTCGGTCACCTCGAACACCGCGCCGGTCTCGGTCGTGATGCGGCCGCGGTCGCCGATCTGTCCGCCTTTCTCGGCGTAGAACGAGGTGCGGTCGAGAACGATCTGGGCTTCCGTTCCCTGCTCGATCGCGTCGGCCGGCGCGCCAGCGACCAGGATCGCCTGCACGACGCCGTCGGCTTCGAGCCCGCCGTAGCCTTCGAACGCCGAAGCGATCGCCGGCACGTCGCTGACGCTGACGACCTTGCGCTTCTCCGCCGCGTCGCGCCGGGCGCGCTCGCGCTGCTCGTTCATGTGCTGCTCGAAGCCGAAGGTGTCGACTGCGACGCCGCGCTCGGCGGCGATCTCGCGCGTCAGCTCGATCGGGAAGCCGTAGGTGTCGTGCAGGACGAACGCGTCTTCGCCCGAGATGAGGTTGGTGCAGTCGCGCAGCGCCTCGTCGATCTCGGCCTCGAGTAGCTCCGTCCCGCGGTCGAGCGTGCGCGAGAAGCTCGCCTCTTCGGCCCGCAGCGCGCGCTGCACGTCGGCGAGCTTCGCACGCAACTCGGGATACCCGCTCTCGAGCGAGCGCACGACGGCGCTCGCGAGATCGGCGATGAACTCGGGCGGATAGCCGAGCAGCTTGCCGTTGCGGATCGCGCGGCGAATCAAGAACCGCAGCACGAAGCCGCGATCGGTGTTCGAGGGGTAGACCCCGTCGGCGATCAGGAACGTCGCCGCGCGCGCGTGGTCGGCGATGATGCGCCGGCGCACGAGCTGCTCGTCCGGCGAGAGCGAGGACTTGCCGACCGGCGGCTGCGCGGCGATCAGGTCGGTGAACAAATCGGTCTCGTACATCGAGACCTTGCCGTTCGCGACCGCGAGCATCCGCTCGAAGCCCGCGCCCGTGTCGATGGCCTTGCGCGGCAGCTCCGTCAGCGTGCCGTCGGCCGCGCGATTGTATTGTTGAAAGACGACGTTCCAGATCTCGACGTAGCGGTTGCCCTTGTTCGGCCCGTCGTCCTCGGGACCCGACGCGTTCTCCGCGCCGGTGTCGTAGAAGATCTCGCTGCACGGACCGCACGGGCCGGTCGCGCCCATCGTCCAGAAGTTGTCCTCGTCCCAGCGCGTGATCCGCGCCGGGTCGAGCCCGATCTCGTTCTCCCAGATGCGCTGCGCTTCGTCGTCCGAGACGTGCACGGTGACGTACAAGCGCGCGGGATCCAACCGCATGATCGTCGTCAGAAACTCCCACGCGAACCGGATCGCTTCCGACTTGTAGTAGTCGCCGAACGAGAAGTTCCCGAGCATCTCGAGAAACGTGCCGTGCCGCCCGGTCCGCCCGACGTTCTCGATGTCCGACTTCGCGCCCGCGACGCGCAGGCAGCGCTGCACCGTCACCGCGCGCGGCGCCGGCGCCGGCGCGTCGCCGAGGAAGACCGGCACGAACTGCTCCATCCCGGCGATGGTGAACAGCGTGGTGCTCATCTCGTCGGGGATGAGGGAAGCCGAAGGCAGATGCTTGTGCCCGTTCCGCACGAAGTAGTCGACGAACGCTTGACGGAGCTCTTGGGAAGTCATGGCCGACCCGTCAGGTTCGCCTCGCGCGGCCGGGTCTCCCCACTCCGGCACGCCGGGTTCTTACGTGCCGGCCGCGATCTCCGGTTCGGGCGCCGGCCCGGCCCGGCGCAGCCGGGTCACCGCGTACGCGAGCCCGAGCAGCGCGAACAGCGCGATCCCGACGTAGCGCAGTCCCTCGCCTGCGCCGAGCGCGGCGAAGGCGAGCGCGCTCAGCGCGCGCAGGTTCGCGCCGTCGAGGTCCTCGCGCGTGCGCGCGCGGCGGAACGAAATCACCGCCCGCGCAGCTTGGTAGAGCGCGCAGGCTTCGATCGCCCCGACCAGCAGCATCATTTCTCTTGCAGGAAGTTCTTCAGCTTCTCGAGCGCCTTTTGCTGCAGGCGCGAGACGTGCATCTGCGAGACGTTGAGCCGCTTGGCGATCTCGGTTTGCGAGACGCTCTCGTAGAACCGCAAGTACAGGATCACGCGCTCGCGGCCGGTCAGCACCTGGAACGCGCGCTCGAGGTTTGCGCGGTCCTCGAGCAGCTCGAGGCCGGCGTCGTTCTGGCCGACGTAGTCGGCCAGCGTCTGCGACTTCTTGTCGCCTTCGCCGTTCAGCTCGGTGTCGAGCGAAAGCAAGTTGTAGGCTTGGCCGAGCTCCTGCGCTTCGAGAATGTCTTCCTCGGACGCGCCCAGGTGCTGCGCGAGCTCGACGACGGTCGGCGAGTGGCCCAGCTTCACCGTCAGCTTCTCGATCGCGCGGTTGACGGACAGGTTCAGCTCCTGCAGCCGCCTGGGGACCTTGACCGCCCACCCTTTGTCGCGGAAGTACCGCTTGATCTCGCCGACGATCGTCGGCGTGGCGTAGGTGGTGAACTCGACCCCGCGCTCCAAGTCGAAGCGGTCGATCGCCTTCAGCAGCCCGACGGTCCCGACCTGGATCAGATCGTCGAGCGCTTCGCCGCGGTTGGCGAACTTGACCGCCAGGTAGCGCACCAAGTTGAGGTGCGCGACGACCAGCTCGTTCCGAAGCCGGTCGAACTCGCTGATCCCGGAATGGTCGGGTCCGGTGTCGAGCGCGCGGTTGTTCCGGAGCTCGGCAAAGCGCGCGAACGCTTGACGGGCGCGATTGCGATCCCAACGTTCCTCGTCGACGTGCGGGACCGAGGACGACATGGCTAGGCGCTGACGCGTTTGGTCATCACGAGTTCCGTGCCGCGACGCGGATCGCTCGTGTACTCGACACCGTCCATCAGCGCACGGATGAGAAACACTCCCAGCTCTTCGGTGCGGCCTTCCTCGATGCCGCTTGACTTGACCGGCTCCAAGTGAGGACCCGGCGCGTGGTCGCGCACGGTGACCCGAAGCTCGTCCTCGAGCGCGTCGCAGACGATCTCGATGATCCCGGCGTCTTCGCCGCCGGCCGACTGGATCGAATTGGTGCAGGCCTCGGCGATCGCGAGCTTGATGTCCTCGATCTCGTCGACCGAGAACCGCAGCCGGCTGGCGACGGCGGCGACCGCGAGCCGCGCGACGGCGACCCACTCGGCGCGGCCGGGGATCTTCAGCTCGACGGTGCCGTGAGACGACACGTGGACCGGCTGCGCGGAGGTGCTCACACGAGCGCCTTCATCGCGCTCTGCTCGTCGTCGAAGATGCCGAAAATCTTCACCAGCCCGGTGATGTCGAAGATCTTCTTGATCTGCGGGTTCGTGCAGACGAGGTTCACCGAACCGCCGTGCTCGCGCACGCGCTTGAGGCCGCCGATGAGCACGCCCAGACCGGTCGAGTCGATGTAGCGCACCTTCTCGAGGTTGATGACCAGGTTGTAGTGCTCCTGATCGATCAGCTCCGTGATCGCGTCCTTGACTTTGGGCGAGGTGTAGACGTCGATCTCGCCGGTGAGGTCGACGACGTAGGCGTCGCCTTCGGACTCGCGGACGTTGACTTTGATATCCACCGTTTCTCCTAGCTTTCGCTTTGGGTTTCGTTTTCGAGGGTGCTGCGCTGGCGCGAGGCGGCGTCCTTGCCTTCCGCGATCGCTCCGTCGATCCGAGCTTTGGCCTCCGCAACGATCGTTCGCCCGCGGGCGAGGAGGTCGCCGGCGTCTCCGGCGGTGTCGCGCGCGCGTTCGCCCGCCTCGCGCGCTTTGGCGCGCAGCAGGTCGCGGGTTTCTTCGCCCGTCTGGGGAGCGAGGACGACGGCCAGGGTGGCCCCGGCCAGGGCTCCGAGGATGAGGCCGGCGACGAAACCAGAGACCCCTCCTCCGCCTTCGCGTTCGTCAGCCAACGACGGTCCCTCCGTCCGACGACGAGCTCCGCCTGCCGGCCACGAGCTT